>JBAXGL010000262.1:0-3643 GCA_037139375.1 Bacteroidales bacterium
ATTTTGGAAGAAGAATTTGTGGTAATTACAAATACATTGGCAGCATTTGTCGCCAAAATCGGGCACTATGAGCCAATCCTTCCCATTCGTAGAAATTATGATGAATATTTTTTTTCCAAAGAAGCTGACTGAAATCTCTATTGTTGGATAAAAAAACGTCCTCTTTGCCGCAAACAACAGTGATGTCTAATTTGCGTATCTGTTGAAGTAATTCACTCTCTGAAATATGATACATATAGTGGTTAGGCGAGTGATAATAGATAGTCTCGTTATAAAACCCGCTCAATAAATCTTCGAACATACCCAGTTTGATGGTCAAATCGTATCGACCACTTAAAGCAACTACTTTGCCAAATAGGTGAGGAAAACGGAATGCGATATTTACAGCATGAAAGGCTCCCATGCTGCAGCCAACAGCCATTAAAAATGGGTTTGGGTTTTTAGTAACCGAAAGAGGAAGAACTTCATTCAATATATAATTTTCGTACTGAATATGCCGTTCAATTCGTCCTTGTGGATGTGCCCAAAAACAATAAAAACTTTCTTGATCTATACTGTCTAAAGCATATACTTGCAGCCAGCCATTTTCAATAAAATGTTTGATAGAATCAATGATTCGCCAATTCTCATAATCGTAAAACCGACCTGTGCGTGTTGGGAAAAGCAAGACCCTTGCTCCACTATGCCCATACACTAGAAGTTCCATATCACGCTGTAAGCTAGGGCTAAACCATTTGTGATATTCGCGGTTCATTGATTATTCAGTCTTAGATAATTTCACCACTTTAGAAGACATGTCCGTTGATAGAAATTGGTTCAAAAACTGCTCTTTGAGCTCTTTTGCCCATACTTTATAACCTTTTTTGCTTAAATGCAACCCATCCTCATCGAACAAAACGCTATCAATTACTCCATTCTTTTTCATCGGAGAAACGATATCAACAAAGGTACATTGATTGTAATTTCGGAGAATTTCTTCACGAATTATGTCATTCGTATAAATAATAGAATTGTATAAAAACTGCCTTGCAGGAGATGTTTTAACAGAGATAAAGGCTACCGGAATATTACCACAATGTTTTTGAATTAAGGCCATGATATTTGTAAAATATAAGAAAACCTCTTCTGGGTGCCGACCATCTCCTAAATCATTATCACCAGCATATAGCACAATAATATCGGGTTGAAAGCGAGGAATCACTCGCTCGAAAAACCAGCAACACGCTGCTAAAGTAGAGCCGCCAAAACCTTGATTGACAACTTCAAATTCCGAAAAATCAGATTGAATAGTTTCCCAATAATGAATGGAGGAACTTCCATAAAATACTACCCGTTTTTTCTCTGTCTTCGGATTGACCATTTTGCGTTCAAGTTGTTTTATTTCGTCTTCGTACCAAAACATAAATTCTAATTTTTTGCAAAGATGGCAATTATTATTGCGCAACATATTAAGCCAATATTAAATTTCATAAACATTATTAATACGGATGCTATCCACTCCATGCAAACTTAATAATGAATCGTTTTGGCACATTTTTTGTAACTTTGCAGTATAAACAAAAACGACACAATATGGCATTAGGAAAATGGATAGCAGGCGGACTCGGTTGGGCATTGGGCGGACCGATTGGCGCGCTGATTGGCTTTGGATTAGGTTCGCTGCTCGAAGGAACCACCGTGCAAACCTCAGTAAGTACACAACGCACTACGGAAGCGGATTTCAAAATCAGTTTACTGGTATTGATTGCCTGCATTATGAAAGCTGACGGTAAGATTCTGAAATCGGAACTTGCCGTGGCAAAGAAATTCCTCGTCACCAACTATGGTGAAGAACAAGCACTAGAAGCACTTCAGATACTCAAAGACCTGCTTAATAAGGATATTAACGAAGAAGAAGTAGCTGCTCAAATCGGTTTACAGATGAACTACTCGTCGAAGCTGGAACTGCTGCACTTGCTCTTTATGATTGCCTATGCCGATGGCGAAGTGCATCCGTTGGAACTGGAGGCGATACAACGCATTGCGGCAAACTTCCGCATCTCGTCTGTGGATTTCGACTCCGTGCGAGCACCCTACACGCAGACTGTCGATCGCGATTGGGCTTACAAGACTCTTGAGCTTGAACCAACAGCCACCAATGAAGAAATCAAGAAAGCCTACCGCCGCATGGCGATGAAATACCACCCCGACAAAGTGGGCGACCTTGGCGAAGACGTAAAGAAATCGGCCACCGAGCGATTCCGTACCATCAACGAGGCATACGAAGCCATCAAGAAAGAGCGAGGAATTGCATAAACACGTTAACACAAAGGTTCGAAGACACAAATAAACTAGTGAATCTAATTGCCGGAGGCTATTAAAGAAACAAAAAGAGCGACTCAGACTGAATCGCTCTTTTTGTTTCTTTAAACGTAAAACGTATAACGTATAACTCAATCTACACTTCCAAATCCAATCCGTGCACTTCGTGCCAAGGCAAACCGTGGATGTTGAGCGCTTCCATAAACGGATCGGGATTGAACTCCTCTACGTTGTAAACGCCCGCCTTTTTCCATTCACCTTTGAGGAACATCATCGCACCAATCATAGCAGGCACGCCGGTGGTGTAGCTTACGCCTTGTGCGCCGGTCTCTTCGTACGAAGCTTGGTGGCTACAGTTGTTGTACACGTAGTAAGTCTTCTCCTGACCGTCTTTGATGCCTTTGATGCGGCAACCGATAGAGGTTTCGCCGGTATAGTTTTCGCCCAAATCACCCGGATTAGGTAATGTAGCTTTCAGAAATTGAATCGGCACAATCTCCACGCCGTTGTACATAATGGGCACGATGCTCGCCATGCCGATGTTTTGAATCACACGCAAGTGAGTGAGGTATTCCTGACCAAACGTCATCCAGAAACGGGCGCGTTTGAGAGTTGGGAAGTTCTTCACCAGCGACTCCAACTCTTCGTGGTAAATCACGTACGACTCTTTAGGGCCGATGTTTGGATAGCTGATAGGTTGGTGTATCTCGTGTGGTTCGGTAACGACCCATTGTCCGTTCTCCCAATATTTTCCTTTTTGAGTCACCTCGCGAATGTTGATTTCGGGGTTGAAGTTGGTAGCGAATGCTTTACCGTGGTCACCCGCGTTGCAATCTACGATGTCGAGGTAGTGCATTTCGTCGAAATGGTGTTTCGCTGCATACGCCGTGTAAACGCCCGACACACCCGGGTCGAATCCGCAACCAAGAATCGCTGTCAAACCGGCAGCTTTGAATTTCTCCTGATACGCCCACTGCCAGCTGTATTCGAATTTAGCTTCGTCGATTGGCTCGTAGTTCGCTGTGTCGAGGTAGTTGACACCCGCTTCGAGGCAAGCGTCCATGATGGTGAGGTCTTGATAAGGAAGCGCCACGTTAATCACCAATTCCGGACGAAAATCGTTGAACAACGCCACCAATTCCGGCACGTTGTCGGCGTCGACCTTCGCAGTTTTGATTTTTGTGCCTGTTTTGGCCAATACCGCTGCTGCAATGTTGTCGCACTTCGAGAGGGTGCGGCTTGCCAACAGAATATCTGTGAAAACATCAGGGTTTTGAGCCACTTTGTGCGCTACAACTGTGCCGACTCCTCCGGCTCCAATGATGATAACTTTTCCCATTTT
>JBAXGL010000263.1:0-3630 GCA_037139375.1 Bacteroidales bacterium
TGTCAGCACTTTTCTGCCTGACGAATGATTTGAGTTGCTCAAATGTTAATAGATTGGTGGTATGCAATTCTTGTTAAAAGGCAGTCTATTTAACTATTCCGTTTCTATAATTTAGAATCAATCATATTATTTAGTTGTTTTTTGATATTTTTTTAAATAATTATTATATTTGGAGGAAATTTTAGACTGATTGGTTAACTATGAAAATTGGAAAGTAGGACACTGACCGTTGCTGGCAAGCTTTCTGTTAATCAATGAGAGGCTAAATATTAAAAGTGGAGACCAGAAACCACCATAATAAACGGGGTATATCCGAAAAACCATAAGAGTAGGGAAATTAATACCTGAGAAAAATATGAAGACAAAAATTGTTTTCGCATACATTTTTGCAATGTATTTATTACCCATGTTTTCACAGACTACGAGTTCAACCACACGAGCAGATAGCTTATCTCAAGTCTTACTTAAACGTATTGAGAAGTTAATTGCACCAATACCATTAAAAGCTATATACTATTGTGATTCTGTTCCAATCAGTGATAATATGATGAATAAGTTTTCATTTGTCAAGAATTTTTCTGGATGGAAAGAAGATAGATCTAATAATAGTCGATTTGGGTATACAAAATCTCTTCAAAGTGATATGGTTACAGATGCTACAGGTACTCATTGGGTAAATTTAAATATATTCTTTTATGCCAAGGTCTCTGAACAGGTTACAATATATAGGATTAAGCCTGATATGAATTTTATTGATTATTCATATTTGGGTGAAATACCTGGTAAAGAATTAGCCCCAATTCTAATAATGACTCTTAAAAAAATATCAGAAAAGAACATAGTTCGATATGATGAAGTCATTTTTCACTCTACATTCAAACAATATCAGGAATATTATGATTCATTAGATCCATATACATTATATACAGAGCATTACAAATATGTTGACAATAAGTGGATTGAAATTAAGGACAATTAGAGTAGAATGAAGAAGATAGACCCGTATTCTTATGGTTTATGCAAGCGAATTCTTTTTATTGCGCAAGTCTGTGGTTTGTGCTTTTGTTTAAGTAGTTTCTAACTGCTTTGAAGTTGAAAACTTCCTTTTTTTGCTGAGTAAAAAAATAATCTTTCACTAATAATTGTCTAATTTCAATTTACCTCACAGTTTACAAAAGAATTAACCTTAAAATACAACGCAAAATGGAAACAAAAACGAACAGTAATACAATCTTGAAAACCAACAGATTGTATATGATGGTTTTCATCGTTGTTTGTAGTTGCATCTGGTGTTTCCAATCAAAAGCGGAGCAAATCATACAAGGCATACCTTGTAAAGGTGAAGTTACATATTTTAAAAGCAACAAACTGAATAGCTGTTTTCTATCCAAAGACTTTACCATTGATGAGTATGTGTTACCAGCAGGGACTAAACTATTTTTGAATGAGAATGGAAAACCAAGCCGTTGTGTTATCAGCGAAGAGACAAATTTTTGTGGACAATCTCTTCCTGCGCAGACCAATGTCTTTTTTGGATTGTGGGGCGAAAAAGTAAGTTTCTGGTTGCCACAAAATACAATGATACAGGGGTATCTCATCGGAGCATCTGATGATGGACCAGGCACACCTTTGTATGCAAATGGTAAATTGAAAGAAATCTGGCTGGTTAATGATCTGCTGATTGATGGTGTACCATGCACCTCTAGTGCAAACATTTTTAAATACGGTTGGCATGTCATTCACATGGGTACTGAGCGCAGAGTCCGATTTTATGATAACGGCCATTTACAAAGGGCAATGCTTTCAAGCGATATTATCATTCAAGGTCATTCGTATAAAAAAGGAGAACTCATTTATTTTGATAAAGAAGGTAAAATAGATTTAAGAGTAAAAAAATAGAGTGGGGGTTGAAAAACAAAAAACAAAAAATATCAAAACGGTAGTGTTTTGTATAATCCTTTTGACTGGTATAGATTCAAATCATCTTACAGCAAATTCAGTCACTTGGAATTTAAAATCATTATATGGCATTACTCAAACCGGTTTTGCCTCCATTATTAAAGATGCTAAAAATCATTTTACCTACTCTCCCACCGATACAATTACAATACGAATAGATGCTGGCACTTATTCGATTGGAGGAAATGGTGCTGATGGAATAAGTCTGTCTTCGATTGGCTCGGCTTCGACTGTTGGGCAACTTATTTTCGAAGGAGCAGGAATGGATCAAACTACCTTGATTTTTACAGATATAACACAAGATATGATTCATGGGTCTGATGTATATGGATTAGAATTTAGAGATATGCACATGACCAGAGATCGATATACAGTAACTCAAGGCAATGTAGTTTCTGTAGTTCCCGGAGAAATTATCATCGAATTGCATGAAGGATTTCCAACGCCATTAGAGTTATGGCAAGATTGGTCTCAAGGTAGATTTCTACGACGCTACACAACAAGCACTACCGATCCTGAAGTCATTGCTGTTGACAATGATCAAGTACCTTATGGATGGAGAAGTAACGCAGCAAAAAAACCTGAGCTAGTGCAAGGCCGACAATGGCGCTTTTACCTGAATAGCACAACACTACTACTTTCGAACTATCATGTAGGAGAATATGTAGGTATAAAATCGAAATTCGAAGGTCAGACCTATTGGTTTCAAAGAGGTAGTAATCTGGTTTTTGAAAACATCAAATGGACTCATAGCAGTAGAGGCCTGGTTCGGGGCGGTTTGAGTAATGTACTTGTTAAAGGCTGTCGGATAGAGCGAGGTGCTCCTATTCTTGGACAAACACCATGTATGTCTACACCTTCTGGTGGCCCACAAATGAATCAATATGTTAGTTCGGGCGATCCACTCTCTACAAATATGGTGTTAGAAGACTGCTTCATTGAATCAACGGGTGATGATTGTGTAGCGTTTTTCAATGTAGATGGTGGCAAGGTAATCAACAGCACACTTCGTAACTCTTTTTGCAGAGGCATTCTAGTTTCACAGGAGGCCTACAATATCTGTGTTATTGGAACGACCATCCCAAACTCCAAAATTGAACTTGAAGATAAGCCTTCTGTTTCTCCCAATTTAAGAACTCCTGTATCGACTTATGATTTAGAAGTTGCTTATGCAGCCAACTTTATTAATAAAAGTTGCGACTCTATTCCTTCTTCCATTAGTAATGATATTTATACTCCGGATTCTTTTTCAATATTTCCAAATCCAACTTCTTCAAGTTTAACAGTGAGATTAAAAACGCTTGATGCAATTACCATTGAAATTTCAAATTTACTTGGTAAGGTACTTATTCAAAAGCAGAATCAATTAACATTCGATATATCAAATTTACCTAAAGGCGTTTATTTGTTATCAGTTAAACAAGGTGAGAATAGGTTTATTCGGAAATTTATAAAAAAATAGAGAACTAAGAATTTCCCGTCTCTCAAGCTTTAGGTACGCTGATTTTCAATTTTATGCCGAGTTAGAAATAACCAAAAATATTGTTGCTTTGTTCTTCAGCAGACCCTATTTAGCTAGTTCATAAATGGGTCTGCAATGAAAAGAAATGCTCGATAACATTGATTTTTGATTAGTCGTGCGAAAATGAATACCTTTGACGCAAAATCCCC
>JBAXGL010000264.1:0-3621 GCA_037139375.1 Bacteroidales bacterium
TTATGGGAAAATGGAATATATTACCTCTACCTGCTTGATTAGATCAGCCTCTTCCACCGTTTGGCAGCGCAGATGCACCATATCGAATGCGATAGGGAACTCTTCGGGGATAAAACCTACACCACTCTCATCGAGCATTTCGTGCAGCTCCTGTTTGTTGTTGCATTGATAACAAATCTTTCTGAAATCCTTATCATCTGTGATGCGTCGGATAAATTGTATGGCGTTGTTGACAGACATAATTCGAATCCTTTTGGGTTGATGAATCAAAACGAAACCGTTAATCGGTATCGCATACCGCTGAGGCACACGAACTACACCCGCTGTCGCACCCGCCATTGCCTATGGCATCGAACAAAGAGTAGTTGGGCAGTTCGAACTTCTGAAACAGTTGAATGTTTTGTTCCAAATCGGTGCCAATCGATTTATACACCTTGATTCCATTCTCTTTGAAGAGCCTGAGAGCCATCATTTTGATGTGACTGGTAATGACACTCTTAATGTTTAGCCGATTCAATTCCGCTACTACATTTCCTTCGAGGTTGATTGAGTGGTTGGCATCCATCCAGCTCATTGTTTTCGATTCTGAATCGTAGACACAAACATGCTTCGACGTATTGAACCCATCGGCAATGGTTTGTTTATATTCGTGATCGTTCACGACGGGGATAATCACATTCATAACGTTCAGGTTTTTGTGTATAAAGAAAAAGAAGCAAAAAGAGTGCCAGAAAGGTTTTGAGATTGAATATCAGGTTGTTGCGTTTTTGTATTCCCCGAAATCTACATATTGGTAGGAAAATTGGCAGGTGAATTTACTAAAATGTAGGAAATTGAAACTTTCACTTTTTATCGAAAGTTTGTTATCTCCAGCGGTACTGTATTCATACCAGAAATCGTTGTGATGAGTTGTTGTGTGTTTGATCTTTTGTATGGATTTAGCGATGTGAGCAACGAGCAATTGTTATTACCTACTGCATTTGATGTGTATACTCTACAATTCAAATTAATTCCACAAATGACAAGTGTAAACTCATTGGATATATTTGCAAAGCTATCTGACAAGCTGACATTGAAGGTTTTTGAAAGCGCGAAGCAGGATGGCGAGTGCGCGAAAGTGGGTGTTGAGCGCGCAAAAGGCGAAGGTGGTTCAGAAATGGCATGAAAACCGTGCGCGGAGGTCAGAATTCTATCCATAAACAGGTAATAAATAGGTAAATATAATGATATAGTCGTGTCAATGATGGGTTTTTGTCGCGCGGAGACCGATGATTTGTGCCCGAAAGGCGATGATTTGCATAAATAGACCACTGATGCGTGCGCGAAGTGCTCTGTTTGATGTGCGAAGGCCAAAAATGAGCCCGCAAATGGCATTGACAAGTGCGCATTTGTGGAAAAGATTTTGTCAATGATGGGTTTTGCAGTTGTTTATAAAGATGGTTTTGAAAAGTGAAGCCAATAAATATGTGTTTGAATAGATGATATGCCTTGATAAACAGGAGTTTGTGATTTTTATTTGAGGGAATACAATTTTGCAATGGGTGATTTTTCTGCATTCGAAGGAGATATTCTTGCAGAAATAAGCGTTTTGAAGTGTAAGAACACAAACCGACAGGGCGACCAATTGCTATTTGATGTAGTCGAAAGTCTTCCTGTCAATAATTCTGAAAATATTCGGATTTGGTTGCTTTTTCCATTCGCCAATACCCAAAATATAAAGTGAAGTATGTATATTTGTGGGATGTTGAATTGAGAGTTTTGTAGAGTGTTTATTCTTCAGGAAATTTGCACCTTAATTTATATTGGCATATTACAGATAAAGTATTTCATCAAATTGAAAACCTATTCAATTAACAAGATATTTGAAACAAGAACACAGCGTTGTGAAAAGTTCATGTTTGAAAAATGGATAGGAGAGACAGCAGCTTTTCTATTAAATCGATACAAAATGCTAATTATCAATATGTTAATAAAGAACAAGCAATAAAATAAGTGTGAAGCTGTCGCACTTACACAGATGTTATGGCCAATTTAACCTCGCAAATTCGAATGTTTAATTCTAAAAAAAAATTGATATGAAAACAGCATTATTGATTATCTGTTCATTTTTAACTATAAGTGCTTCTTCTCAAACTTATAACCTTGAAACAGAAAACATGACAAGAAGGTATACGAGCGGAGAATTTAGTTCAGAAGATTATAAAATGTATGGAAAAGATTGGGCTGAATTAATTAAATCAATGAATGGCTATCCATCTTTACCTTACAATGAAGAAACCAAAGAAATAGATTTTAAGTGGATTAAATCTTTTGACAAACTTGAAAAAAAAACAATCTATGATAGAATAATGGAATGGAGCGCTGTATCATTTGGCTCTTTATCTTCAGTGTTGAACTATTCAAATTTAGAGAACGGGAAAATTTTAATGAAAGGTTGGTTTGAAGTTTATTATAAAATTGATATTCAAACTTTTTTTTCCTCAAAAAAGGAGAGCGCAAATAGTGTTAAATGTTTCTTTACATATGTTTTTACTATAAAAGACAATAAACTTAAAGTTGAAGTAATTGATATTAATTATAAGTACTATATTCCTTATAATATGATTGGTAGTACATATGTTCCTTCGTACGAAATTGATCGTTCAATTAAATCATTCTATCCAATTACAAGTAGCGCATCAATTGAATGGAAAGGAAGGTTAGATTTACTATATGAAACAAATAATAAACTCAATCAGTTTATTAATAATCTTGAGAAATATATAAAGAACAAATCTACGGATTATAATTTTTAAAATAATAAACTGGACAGAACAGCTGCTAAAATCCCCCCCACTTCACCACAGATTGGCGAACGCTGTTTCCGCCACGACCGGCCCATTCTAGCGCAAGTTTAGGCGAAGCGTCCCCGTCACCATGGATATTAGACTGTAGTAAGATGATGTATCGTTGTCGAGACAAATCGAATGATAGTAGAGGGAAGGGAATATAATTGCCAACAAATGTCGAACGCGGTTTCTGCAACGATGAAACATGAAATTTGTATCTTCACAGCTAAGCCTTCAATTATCCATAGCGCATAATACAAAAATAAGGACAAATACAAATTTTAATTATGAAAGAAAGCAAAAATAGGAAAACAGGAAATGGTATCGGAATTGGAGCCGCTCTTGGAGTCGCTTTCGGAGCCACTTATGGGGTTTCTAATGGAAATACTTCTCTAAGCATTGCATTAGGTTTAGCCATTGGTGTTGCTGTAGGAGCAATTTTTGACTTTATGAAAAGCAAAAAATGAATTTCAACCCGTTGAATCGGATATGAAACGTAGTAAGATGATGTTCGTTATCGGATCACACCAGCCATAGTATAAACAACTTAGCAAGCATAAAGATATGTTAGATTTTATTCAACAACTCCAACACCGCAATGAAACCTTATTTTATTATGGGTTAGTTTGTCTATTGTTATCAGCCATTTTTATTCTACTTACCAAATATACAACTACGAAGGTTTACCATGTAAGCGCTTGGTACAAGCCTTTTTAATTTGCTTTTTCCACATTTCTTTACGCTTGGGCGATGGCTTGGTATTGCTCTTATTTGCCAAATTTCAATAGTGCAG
>JBAXGL010000265.1:0-3617 GCA_037139375.1 Bacteroidales bacterium
TTATGTACAAACAAGGTGTCAAGTTTTATTCTCCTGCAGAGGAACGTATTAATGTGTGGTCGCATGGATTGGGATTGGTCTTAAGTGTTGTAGGATTGGTGCTTTTGGTTGTTCGTGCAGCATCTTTAGGCGATGTGTGGCGGATTGTGAGCTTTTCGATATTCGGTGTCAGTATGGTGTTGCTCTATACGGCTTCTACTGTCTATCACAACTCTAAAACGCCAAAACATCGTGCTCGCCTCAATGTGTTCGATCACTCTTCAATTTTTGTCCTCATTGCAGGGAGTTATACACCTTTTACATTGGTGACGCTTCACGGATGGGTCGGGTGGACAATTTTCGGTATCGCATGGGGCGCTGCATTGGTTGGTATCACACTGAAACTCTTCTTTATGGGGAAATACAAACTACTTTCTACCATCATGTATGTGGTGATGGGTTGGATTATCGTGATTGCCATTCGTCCGTTGATGCAAAATATGTCTGCTGAAGGCTTGAGTTGGTTGTTGAGCGGTGGTATATCTTACACCGTTGGCGCAGTACTTTATAGCTTAAAAGGGATGAAATACAATCACGCCGTTTTCCATATCTTTGTTTTAGGTGGTACTATTTGCCATTTTGTAACGATATATTGGTTTGTGTGAAAGGGAATAAAAATGTTGTTATCTACAAAATAGAAGTTATAATAGTACGTATAGAAAATTGCTCTATATTTTAAGTTATTACAATTGGCAACGTTGCTAATAGAATTAGCAAGATCGCTAACTTCATTAGCTATCTAGGAAATGCCTTCCCCCACTTTGCCAACTCCTTTAGCAAGATGGAAAATAGAAATAGCAACGTTGCCAACGGTCTTAGCAACATTGCTATTTGTTTTGGCAAGATGGAGAATGAGATTAGCATGATAGAAAATACACAAATGCTATTTGTTTTCTGTTTCCACTTTGTGAAGATGAACACAGTTGAGGTTGCAAATTGAAACCTCAAGAAGAGGAAATTCATTTTCAGTCAATTCCTCAAATTCAAACCGACTCTTCCATCAAAGAATAAGATATATTCATCACCGAACTATCAAAGACGAAATTTGTGACCTTGAAAAAAGCAAATATGTGAAACAATATGTCATCATAAATTGTGATGACAAAAAATGCCCTTTATTGTAAAAAAATACAAGCACAAAGCATTCACTAGATTTTATATTTTCTATATTTGTAAAAGGAACAACACAACACACAATAATGGAATTGCAACTCATTCAAAATAAAATTCATCAGATACGAGGACAGAAAGTGATGCTCGATTTTGATTTAGCAGAAATGTATGGAGTTCTGACGAAAGCTCTAAATCAAGCTGTAAAAAGAAATATCGGTCGATTTCCGATTGACTTTATGTTTCAACTCACTAAGGCAGAATTTGACAACTTGAGGTCACAAATTGTGACCTCAAGTTGGGGTGGGTCGCGTTACCTTCCTTTTGCCTTTACCGAGCAAGGCGTGGCTATGTTAGCAAGTGTATTGAAAAGCGAAACTGCTATTCAAGTTAATATCAATATTGTGCGTGCTTTCGTAGCCATCCGCCAATCAATAAACAGCCCACAGATTGGAGGAATTGCTGAACTACAAACCGAAATGAAAGAGTTTAAAGCATACATCGAAGAGGTTTTTACCGATTACAACGATATCAACGAAGACACCCGAATGCAAATCGAACTCATTAATCAATCGCTCGCAGAGCTGCACACCAACAAACGCTTAACCGCCAAACCTCGCAAGAGAATTGGGTTTATTACGGAAGAATAATACAAAATCTTACTTAGGCGATCTAGCAAGATTGGGAGGAGGTATTGCTACCATTCAAGTTTACGATTAAACAAATGCTCTAATCGCCATTTTGAATGTCCCAATTGATCTTCTGAAAGACCTTTCATTTGAAGGTCAAGAATTAATTCAGTAAATACGTAATCTTTATAATCTTCGTGTATTGTAATACCTCCAAAACGAAACCAAGAATATTTCTTGTTTATTTTCTGAAATGGCTCTTCAAAGCTATCATATAAATCTTCAATAGAAACATCAAGACCTTCGTCTGTTGGATCAAATTCATTATGATGATAAAGAAATTTCTTTTCCAAGTCCTCTTTATTTCGATAAATAGAAATACGTCCTCCCTCACCACCAATTTCAAAAACAATTTCAAATTGTTCATCAATAGCGTTTCCCATTTTGTCAAATTAAGATAACAATTAATGGAATAATCATTCATCTACGGTTTTTACGGTAAATCTTAAATCGTGTATCTCTTGAAATAGTTCAAAATTTGATTTTATGAATTCAGTGTCTACATTCAACATAAATTCTTTGTATTTACTGTAAGAATATGGGATTTTTTTATCATCAAGCAACATTTTAATTGACTCAACTTTTTCATCATCTTTTACAGCAAAAAACAAAGCTGACGAGGGTTGTTGTCGCTTATAAAACCAATAAGCGTTGCGATTATCAATATTTATGCTGATGTAATTTAAGGTATATCTCAGATTCACTTTGCTGTATTTTTCTTTAAAATAATTAAAGAGCATTTTCGCATTAGTATTTGTCCACGATGAATCTGAATTCCAAGTTGTTTCACTTACAGGTTGCACATCAGTGTTATCCTCTTCTTGTTCAACATATATGTCAATGATTTTTGTGAAATTTAAAATGTATTCATTATTTACTTCCAGCAAGTCTACTTGAATTGCTATCATAGGTATATTCAAACTCATAAGCTGAATTACATTAAAATACCTCCTATCGAATGATTCGGCAATTAATACGGAAAAGTGTTGTCGTTGTGGATATTTTCTTTTTTCATTATCCCAATACTCAATTGACCGAATTATATGTGAAGGATCCGTTTCACCAAGCATTAACTCGACTTCATACATTGTGTTTTCTTCCGGTTCTTTTAATAAAATGTCAAGACGACCACCGCTCGACTGCTTTTTTTCTTTGTTTACAATTTGTAGTTTACCATTCTCCAAGGGTAGTAGACCTGGATTGTTGTAGATAATATCTTGCAACCAATACTCATCTTTTCCTGCATTTCTAATAAATACCTTTTTCCCAAATTTAATATCCGCCATAATAGTTTCTTTTGATAATTATTTTCGTAAAAGTAGCAATTATTTCCCCCATAATCACAATTCAAATAATATTCAGAGTGCGACCCACTGTCGCACTCTGAATAGATGTGATTATCGCTTGTCAGCGATACCAAACTCTTTCCATTGCTCTTTTGGAAAGTCCATCTTCACGATTTTCTTGGCTTCTGCCACTGCGGCTTCTACTTCGAGCAGTTTGGCATCGAGTTCGGCGGTTTTGGCTTTCAGGTCGGCTTTCAGCTTCTCCTGTTCGTTGTTGAGGGTGGTCACGGTCTGCAAGTTGGCATCGAGGCCGGTCACAAACACGCCGTCTATTCCACGACGCACTACCTTATCTGCATTGCCTTTCAGACCCGACACCATCACCTGCGCATTGCTGATTTGCTCAGCATAACTGGGTTTTGACATAATGAATAAAAGTTTAAATTGTTTAGTATAGAGAATAGCTCTATTTTAAAGTTTTGCTCCGTTTTTT
>JBAXGL010000266.1:0-3607 GCA_037139375.1 Bacteroidales bacterium
CATTTTCAAGTAATTTTGGAAACAAATACGAATAAATCTCCGGATTCATATTGTCGATATTCGTTTCCAGCATGGTCAATGCACTATTCGTCTTTCTTTTCCCAATGATTACCCGAAGCACATTCGGTGTTTCCATGTTGCGCTTACCCAAGCCGTAGCCAATTTTTTCTATAACAAACTCCGGTGAACTTCCAAATTCGCGGCAAAGCGCTTTGAGAATGGCAGCACCGGTGGGTGTTGTCAACTCTTTTTTTGCATTTTTGCTGTAAACAGGCACGCCTTTCAGTATTTCAAGTGTTGCGGGTGCCGGAACAGGAAATATACCATGTTCGCAATGCACAAAACCGCTACCGAGATTGATTTCCGAACATTGTATTTCGTCAATTTTCAACATCTCCACACAAATAGCTGCACCAATAATATCCACAATCGAATCCACTGCCCCAACTTCATGAAAATGAACTTCATCAATTGTTTTGGCATGAATTTTTGCTTCAGCTTCAGCAACAATAAGGAAAATATTTTTGCTGGCAGTTTTCACATACTCACTTAATTCGCTGTTATCAATTATCGTGTATATATCTGCCAAATTACGCGTATGAGCATGATTATGAGGCTTTTCAGCTTGATGATGTTCGTGTTCATGTCCATGATTGTGGTGATGTTCTTCCTCGTGAGAATGTTCATGGGTATGAAGGTGCACCGTGAAGTCAGTGCCGGAAATTCCCTTTTTTAGCCCTTTTTTAATCTCAACTTCATATTCATCCAGATTTATCTTGTCTAATTCGGCTAAGAAAAGGTTTTGATCGATACCCAAATCCAGCAATGCCCCGATGGTCATATCGCCGCTAATGCCCGAAAAGCAGTCGAAATATAAAATACGTTTTTCCATGTTGTTTATTTATTGTAGTCTTTTTTTTAAAATTTATAACTCACACTAAACTGAAAATTTCTTGAATTTCCTGGTGTATAGCACAATTCAGTAACACTTGAAGTTTCTCCTTTAAGTCTTGTTTCTGTAGCAAATTGTGCTTCATTCCATTCACTATTTAAAAGATTTTCTCCATTTACGGAGAAAGTAAACTGTTTGTAATTGTATGCCAGCGATGCGTTAAATAGAGTGTGACCTGTCGCAACTACTGAATTATTTTCATTTGCAGGTCTGTCGCTTAAATGTCTGAATCGAATGGAACCACTAAATCCTTTAGTTCTAACTACACTTATACCTCCAGTAGCTGTGAGAGTTGGTGCCAGTGGAATATGATTCTGACCTTCGGGAAGGTTTAATATTATTCCTTTTGCAGTGGAAATATCAACATCAGCCCAAAGCCATGATAAAATTGATAATCTTGCTTCAGCATCTATTCCCAATCGTTGAGTTGGATTGCTAAGTTCGGTTGTGCCGCCATCGCCACTATAAATGAATTCTTTGTCAAGATACAGATACCAGGCTGATACAGACAGATGAAGTTTGTTGAACAATCGGCTTTTTATTCCAATCTCTCCGGCTGTTGCCTTTGGAAGTGTTCCTGTATTGCGCATTGCCGGATCAAAATTGTATTTACTTAACCGGGCATCTATCTGGTTATCATTTAATCCAGCATCTTTCCATGCGGATGAAAGTTCTGAAACACGTGTACCTATAACCGCATCCCGTGCGTCATTCGAATGAAAACCTTGCCCGAAATTAAGAAAAATATCAAGATTGTTCATGGGTGAAATGATAAAGTTTACTTTAGGACTAAATACGGATTGAAATGAAATACCCGTTGCATGTGGCAAACCGTTGTTAATTGTATCAAGTGAAGAACCCGCTTTGTCATCTTTTGAAAATGTGAAGTAATCATGACGCAATCCCCAAACCATTCTTACTACAGGACTAAAAACAAACTCTTGTTGAAACCAGACATTTAGATTTTGTTCATCTACTAAATCGTCAGTAAAATTGTTCATTCTCAGACGGTTCGGGCTATGCCATAATTGAATATCAATCTGATCGCCTCTGAAACCACCACCTATTTTGTTTAATTGGTGGTAACCAAACCAGGAAGTTGAAAATTTATAATTTGAATTCATCCCTTCAATAGTTCTGTGTTCATTCTGCTCAATCATGTCGCCATTAACAGAATCATGAAGAAAATAAGTGAAGTTGGAATATAATTTAAAATTATATTGTGTAAAGTATGATTTTATCTCAAATTCGTTACCGTTCGAAGTTAGAAAATTGTAGTCAACGTTTAAGTTTTTTCGGTTTGTTATACCACCTTCAAGATTATCAATTCCACCAAATCGACTAATAATTCCTTGTTTTACTGCTCTATCCGGTATTTGTCCGGAAGCATTCCATCCTGTAGAAAAGCCTCCTGCCGAAAAAGTCAGCTTGTTGTTAGGCGTCAGTTGAAAGAAGTATTTTCCAAAGATATTCATTCTTTCAAATTTTTCAGGACTAAGAAATGGTCCATCCGAATGGTGGTATTGCAGGGCAATATAACCATTTTGCTGAATTCCGCCATTCTCGGGCTGAAACATCAAAGTATATTTTTGGGTATTAAAATCTCCCGCTTCAATTTTAATTAAATTGCTCTCTAAAAAATCTTTCGTCTTAAAATTCACAGCGCCGGCTGTATAAAAATCGCCAATATTAGCCAAATATGGTCCTTTGTTTACATCCATCTCATCCACTGTTTCGGAAATCAAAAAATGCAAATCGGCATAACCCTGACCATGTGCATGAGTAGGCAAATTAACAGGCATACCGTCAACATTTATCGAAACATCTGTGCCGTGATCGCAATCAAATCCACGAAGAAAAATTTGTTCGGCTTTACCACCACCTTGATGTTGAGCAATAAACAAACCGGGAACCATTAATAACATGTCTTGCGATGTTCGAAATGGTTTCAGTTGCATATCAATTGCCCGAATTTCTTTTGATGAAGCTGCCGATATTGGGCGAGTTCCCTGAACAGTTACTTCGTTTAAATCAATTGTGGATTCAGAAAGCGAAACTCCTAATGTGTCAGTGACATTCTCTCGAATAATTATATTTTTACTGATAGTCTGATAACCTGCATAATATAAAAGCAATTCATAATTTCCTGCTTGAATATTTTTGAGTTCAAATTTCCCATTCATATCTGAACTTGTCCCGATTAATGAACCTTTCAGTTGAATATTTACTCCTATTAATGGAATTTTGTTTTTTGAATCATATACATTTCCATAAACACTTCCGACAGTATGTGCTTTCATCGAAAGCGAGAAAAATAAAAATAAAATAAAAATAAATTTTCTCATAAAACTACTTACTGTTTACTATTTAAATCAATTTGTCTGATAATGGTCGCTGCCATAAATCCGGCGCCAAAGCCATTGTCAATGTTCACGACAGAAATTCCACTGGCACAACTGTTTAGCATTGCCAAAAGTGCTGCCAGTCCACCGAAATTAGCACCATAACCAATACTCGTTGGAACTGCAATTACCGGTTTATCAGTCAATCCGCCCAACACGCTTGGCAATGCACCTTCCATTCCTGCCACTGCGATAATTACTTGTACACTATCCAAACGGTATCTATTAGCGAGCAAACGATGAATGCCTGCCA
>JBAXGL010000267.1:0-3569 GCA_037139375.1 Bacteroidales bacterium
CGCTTGCTCAAATCAAGAAGCGTGGGAAGTTGCGCATAATCACGCTCAATAGTTCAACCTCCTATTTTCTCTACAAAGGTCAGCCGATGGGTTACGAATATGAGTTGGCAGAACAATTTGCAGAATCTATTGGCGTAGATGCCGAAGTGGTGGTGGCTAAAAGTGCCTCGCAACTCACACAACTGCTTCGCGAAGGAAAAGGCGATGTGGTGGCATACAATCTGCCTGTCACCAAAGCGATGAAAGATAGTGTTGCGTTTTGTGGCAGACAAAGTTGTACACATCAAGTGTTGGTTCAGCAAAAAGGGAACGACCGAAAACTATTGACCGATGTGACACAATTGGTGGGGAAAAAGGTATATCTGCTCAACAAGACTCGTTACCTTCAGCGGTTAAAGAATTTGAATACAGAATTGGGTGGTGGCATACAGATTGAACTCATCAACAAGGATACGCTCACCACAGAAGATTTGATAGAGCGAGTGTCAGATGGTGATATTCCATACACTGTAGCCGACAACGACATAGCAATTCTCAACAAAACCTATTTCGGCAACATCGATGTGAGTCTGTCGGTCAGTTTCCCGCAGCGATTGTCGTGGGTGGTTCATAAAGAGAACACAACGCTTGCCGATGCCCTCAATAAATGGTATGCAAGCAGTCAAAAAACGGTAGAATATAGGACGTTAGCCAAACGGTATTTCGAACAAAGCAAACGACCATTCGACCTGACACTCCCAAAACTATCGAAAGGGAAAATATCACCGTTCGACAATCTTTTTAAGAAATATGCCAAAGAGATTGGATGGGATTGGCGGCTGTTAGCTTCAGTCGCATTCATTGAGTCGAAGTTCGACCCGACAGAAATTTCGTGGGCAGGAGCAAAAGGATTGATGCAGTTGATGCCACGCACCGCCGCCTCTGTGGGTATTTATGGCAAGGAAATATACGATCCCGAAACAAATATACGGGGAGCAATCAAGTCAATACATACGTTAAACAGATTATACTCCAATATAACAAACAAAGAGGAACAGCAAAAATTTATCATTGCTGCCTACAACTGCGGAATAGGTCATATCATGGATGCACAAGATTTAGCAGAAAAACACGGAGGCAGTCGATTCGTTTGGGATAAAAATGTGGCACATTACCTTGCGCTCAAAAGTAATCCCGAATACTACAACGACAAAGTGTGCCATTATGGCTATTTGCGTGGGGAAGAGACCTGCCTGTATGTGAAAAAAGTGATGCTAACTTACCAATATTATACTTCAAAAACAAAGAAATGATGAGAGAAGTTGTGTATTATCAATCGCCAGTAGGAGTTTTAGCAATAGGAATTGAAAAAAATGTCTTGGCGTCAATAGAATTTACAGAGAAGGCAACCCAAAACAGTGCAACTGTATCGGAAACCGCAAGGCAAACGGTCATGCAACTTCAAGAATATTTCGAAAGTAAACGAACCGATTTCAATCTGCCACTTACGACAAAGGGAACTGAATTTCAACAAAAAGTCTGGAAAGAACTTGAGCGAATACCGTATGGCGAAAGCATCAGTTATCACGAATTAGCTCGTCGTGTTGGAAATGAAAAGGCTTATCGAGCTGTTGGAAATGCAAATGGAAAAAATCCAATATGCATCATTATCCCCTGTCACAGGGTGATACAGGCCAATGGAAATATAGGCGGCTATGCTTACGGTAGTGAAGTAAAACAGTTTTTGTTAGAGCTGGAAAAACAAAAAAAATAAACCTGCTGTTGCTGATGTATCTTAGTAATTACCACAGTCACTGCATATTCTGCGACGGTCGCAGTCATCCCGAAGTTTTTGTTCAACACGCCATAAGCAAAGGGTTGAAAGCTTATGGTTTTTCGTCGCACGCTCCATTACCATTCGATACATTCTGGACCATGAAACACGACGATGTCGCAGACTATTTTCAAGAAATCGAGCGGCTTAAGGTAAAATACAACCAACAAATCGAACTTTATGCCGGATTGGAAATCGATTATCTCAACGAAAACTACAATGCCAGACACACGTATTTTTCAAATCTTCCTACCGACTTCACAATCGGCTCCATTCACTACATTCAACATCCTCAAAATGGTGAATTGATGGGTATTGATGGCAGTTATTCTCTGTTTGAGGAAGAGACTAAACGACTCTATAACGGCAATATTGAACACGTTATTCGTGCTTTTTTCGACCAAAGTAAAAGAATGGTTCAGCTCGGAGGATTCGATATTGTAGGACACGTCGACAAAATCTACTTGAACGCAAGTAAGTTCTCAGGGTTCAACAAACTTCAAAACCTGATCGACGAATTGATGGATGATTTGCTTACTGCCATTGCACAGAGCCGATTGATACTCGAAATAAATACGAAATCGGTAGAAAGTGCCAGAATCTCCTACCCTAGTCGACATTACTTTAAGAAAATAAATGAGTTGCAAATACCCATCACCATCAACTGCGACACACATTATCCAGACAATGTCATTCAAGGTAAATCAACAACAGCAGTTTTATTGAAGCAATATGGCTTCATCCATACCATGGAATTAATAGGCGGTGTTTGGCAGAGTTACGCTATATAAGCTATTAAAATAAGCTAAATTCATCTTAATTTACTTTATTTTCTATACATTTGTTCAGGAAAATAATCACATAACACACACCGAAAATGCAATGAAAAAATTTCCGGAATCAGAATTAATACTCAACACCGACGGTAGCGTATTTCACCTTCATCTTCTGCCTAGTCAATTAGCCGACAAAGTCCTTCTCGTAGGCGACCCTGAGAGAGTAACCATGGTAGCAGCCAACTTTGATTCGATAGAATGTGAAGTTTCGAACCGTGAGTTTCATACCATCACTGGCACATACAAAGGAAAACGAATTACTGCCATATCGCATGGTATCGGCACCGATAACATCGACATCGTCATCAACGAACTAGATGCATTAGCCAATATAGACCTCAAAACCCGCACGGAAAAAGAGGAATTCAGACAACTCACGCTTATACGTGTTGGTACTTCGGGTGGGTTACAACCGTTTCTGAAAGTTGGTTCGTATTGCATTGCCGAGAAATCAATCGGTCTCGATAGTGTATTGAGCTACTACAAAGGTCGCGACGACATCAGCGAACGCGATTTCGAAGAGGCATATATGACTCAAATAGGTTGGAATCCTCGCTGGGGAACACCCTATGTGGTTAGTGCTGATCCTGAATTGGTGACACGTTTCGATGGGTTGGAGAATGTCACAAAAGGCGTTACTATTTCTGCTGTTGGATTTTATGCTCCACAAGGGCGCGAACTCAGACTCCCACTTGCCGACCCAGACATCAATCGGAAAATTGAAGCATTCAGCCACAACGGGCGTTGCATCACCAACTACGAAATGGAGAGTTCGGCACTTGCTGCTTTAGGCAAACTGATGGGTCACAAAGCTATGACCATTTGCGCTATCATTGCCAACCGACTAGCCAAAGAAGCTAGCACCAATTACAAAACAGCTGTTTCTGATCTAATAAAGCTCGTTTTGGATAAAATCTAAA
>JBAXGL010000268.1:0-3567 GCA_037139375.1 Bacteroidales bacterium
ACCCAAAGAGCAAACCAGCTGCTATGAAAAGTCCTGTTGAGAAGATCACCCACAGCAAAAACTGTGTAAGCCCCACTAAGGCAATGCCGATAATTTTGCCCATCATCAGCTCAATCGGTTTCACCGACGACACGAGAACTTCGACAATGCGCGAGGTCTTCTCTTCCATCACACCACGCATCACCATCGCGCCATAGAGAAAGATAAACATATAAATCATAAACGTAGCTAGCAATCCGATAGCCGTGGCCAACTCTGCTGATCCTGTTTTTTCTTTGCCATCATCACTCCATTTGATAGTTTTGATATCGAGGCTAATGTTTGTTTCTTCAATGATTTTCTTTAAATCGGGAATATTGAATGACGCCAGTTTCTCGCTACTCAACGATTTCTCCAATTGACTCGTAATGTACCCTTTTAGCTCGGTAGTAACCTGTTTATCGGCATACAAGGCTATTTTATCAGGTTGCTTGAGCAAATCGGCATCGATGACCAGAAATGCATAATAATTTTTGTGCTCACCATTTTTATATTTGGAGATATCACCACTAAACGGTACAAAATGATAGCTTTCATTGTCTTTTAGGGCATTTTTGTATTTTCCAGTAGCATCTATCAGTGCAATATTTTTCACATCGTTGTCTTTGATTGTTGACAACCATAACGGTACTCCAACAATGGCGGCTATCAAAAGTGGAGTCAGAAATGTGAAAATGATGAATGACTTTTTATTCACCCTTCGCATATATTCCTTTCGAATAATCAAGCTTATCTTACTCATGGGTCATCTTATTTTCGGGGTTAACGACTTTAATAAACACATCTTCCATGCTTGGCAACTCCTCTTCGAACGCAATCACCTCGTAACGAGCAACCAACGAACGAATAAGATTGTACGAAGCCATATCTTCGGCAGCCTTTATTTTGACTTCGAGTCCGTAGGGTTTTTCTTTCTTCTCGAGAATGGCAAAACCATCACCAGCAAGTGCTTCGAAGGACTTACCCACTAACTGAATGCGATAGGTATACGTTCGATACCGATTGCGAATCTCATCGACATGTCCTTGAAGCACGACATTGGAATGGTCAATCAGCGAAATCTGATCGCACAACTCTTCTACTGAGTTCATATTGTGTGTCGAAAGCAGAATGGTCGCTCCTTTGCGTTTCAATTCGAGCATTTCGTTTTTCATCATAACAGTGTTCACGGGGTCAAATCCACTGAATGGTTCGTCGAAAATCAGCAGTTTCGGTTCGTGAATGACAGTGGTGATAAACTGTACTTTCTGCTGCATTCCTTTGGATAGCTCTTCTACTTTTTTGTTCCACCAATCGGTGATTTCAAACTTCTCGAACCAGATGCCGATGCGTTTTTTCGCCTCTTTGCTGTCCAATCCCTTCAGTTGTGCGAGGTACATTGCCTGCTCGCCCACTTTCATCTTTTTGTATAACCCACGCTCTTCGGGCAGGTAACCGATGTGACGTACATCGTCCATCGTGATGGGTTTGCCGTTGAGAAACACTTCACCGCTATCGGGCGCAATAATCTGATTGACAATGCGAATGAGTGTCGTTTTGCCAGCGCCATTGGGACCAAGCAGACCATAAATGGTTCCTTCGGGCACATGCACCGAAACACCATTGAGTGCAAGGTGTCCAGCATATTGTTTTACTACATTGTTGGTTCTTAACATATTCTTTATTTACTTTTTAACCATTGATAATTTACAATTGGTGCTCTACGCTAAGCCCCTCCTTGGGAGGGGTTGGGGAGGTTTTCAAGACTAATTTTCCATTTTTCAAGATCGGTAATCCATTTACTAAATCAATGGATAGGCAAAAGTTGATTTGATCCAATAAATCGTGTTTTTTCAAGCGTTGATAGTGCTCGGTTTGCGAAATGTACTTCATCGAATCTTCTTTTGCTCGCTGCCACAGTATAAATGACGAAAGCGCAGAGTCTGACGTAACATCAAATCCTTTTTTTGCCAACTGTTCAATTAAAGCTCCGGCAAAGAACGCATCTTCGGTACTGAAGCGGTTATTCCACCCAGAGCAAAGAATCACTACATCTCGCCCCTCTTTTTGGCAATATTCTACGACTGAAGATAGATTTACAAACGCCCCAATCACCAACGCATAGGCACTTTGCGCACAATTAATCGCCTGTGTTCCGTTAGTGGTTGTCAGCACAATTTCTTGATTGATAACATGATCTGGCGTATAGTCGAAAGGTGAATTGCCAAAATCTGCAAAATCACATCGCATCACATTACGCTCTGCCCCCACCAAAAAGCCTTGCGCTTTGTACGCCTGCGCCTCTTCTATAGTTGCAACAGGGATGATGCTTTTGGCGCCATTGACAAGGGCTGCACAGATAGAAGTTGTCGCACGAAAAATATCAACCACAACCACAACAGCCTCTCGATTCTCGTAAGCAGAATAGAGCGCGGGTGAAAAACAGACCTCTACTTTCATTTCCGAAACGGTGGCTTCACAACTACCGCTTTGATATCTTTGTTGCGTATGCGAATGGCAATTTCGGTATCAATTTTTGCATAAGCCGTTTGCACATACCCGATGCCAATGCCCTCTTTGGTGATGGGCGAAATAGTGCCGGAGGTGACTTCACCGATGATTTCGCCTTGTAGGTTTACGATTTCGTAATGCGAACGAGGAATACCTCTCTCAGTGAGTTTGAATGCACACATTTTGCGCGAAACGCCTACATTCTTCTGCTTTTCGAGAATCTCACGCCCAATGAAATCGTGACCTTCGTTGAATTTAGTAATCCAGCCCAATCCAGCTTCGAGAGGCGAAGTGGTATCGTTTATCTCATTTCCGTAAAGCGAATAGGCCATTTCGAGACGGAGTGTGTCGCGCGCACCCAACCCGATGGGCTTGATACCGAACTCTGCGCCTGCTTCGAATAGTGCGTTCCAAATTTGCTCTCCAAATTCGGGGTAAAAATAGAGTTCGAAGCCTCCTGCTCCCGTGTAACCTGTGTTGGCAATGATTACCTCTTTTACGCCAGCCAATTCGCCCACCGTAAAGTGGTAATATGGAATAACAGCCAAATCCACGCTGGTGAGTTTTTGTAAGGTTGCCAATGCTTTTGATCCTTGCACGGCTAATTGCGCTGTGTGGTCGGATGCGTTTTCGAGAATGGCACCGACTGTATTGTTTTCCACACACCAATTCCAATCTTTCTCCATATTCGAAGCATTCACCACAATCATGTACTTCTCAGCTTCGAACTGATAGATGATGATGTCGTCCACAATTCCACCTTCGAAATTGGGAAAACACGAATATTGTGCCTTACCAATAGAAAGTTGCGATGGGTCGTTTGACGTAACGCGATTGAGGAACGCGAGTGCATTGGGGCCTTTCACCCAAATTTCACCCATGTGCGACACATCAAAAACTCCAACTGCATTCACTACCGTGTTGTGCTCATCAATGATTCCGCTGTATTCGATGGGCATATTGTAGCCCGCAAACTCGTGCATTTTAGCACCTAACTCTTGGTGAAATTTGGTAAATGGGGTTGATTTCATTGTGATA
>JBAXGL010000269.1:0-3560 GCA_037139375.1 Bacteroidales bacterium
CACTTTCAATTTGTAACTCGTAATAATTTGCATATATTTGCTGAAAAATTTCTCTATTGATATGTCTAAAGAAATAAAATTCAGTTTGGTCTACCGCGATATGTGGCAAGCATCGGGCAAATATGTGCCACGTGTAGATCAGCTTACGCAAATTGCTCCTTTAATTGTAGAAATGGGCTGTTTTGCCCGAGTAGAAACCAACGGTGGTGCTTTCGAACAAGTGAATCTGTTGTTTGGCGAAAATCCAAATAAAGCGGTACGCGACTGGACACGTCTATTCAACGAAAAGGGAATTCAGACGCACATGCTTGAGCGTGGATTGAACGGACTGCGTATGTATCCAGTACCAGCAGATGTTCGCGAATTGTTTTTCAAAGTAAAAAAAGCACAGGGAACGAATATTGCTCGTTCGTTTTGCGGCTTAAATGACACTAGAAATCTTGAATTGTCGGTAAAATATGCTAAACAAGCTGGAATGATTTCGCAAGTGGCACTCTGTATTACCTCTTCGCCGCTACATACCATCGAATACTACATGAAAATGGTGGATGAAGTAGTGGTTTTCGGTTGCGACGAAATTTGTCTGAAAGATATGGCTGGTATTGGGCGCCCCGCATTTTTGGGTGGACTCACCGCTGCTATCAAAAAAAAATATCCACATCTTATCATACAATATCACGGACACACTGGACCCGGATTCTCGGTAGCATCGATGCTCGAAGTAGCACGTGCAGGAGCCGACTACCTCGATGTGGCTATGGAGCCACTTTCGTGGGGGATGGTTCACCCCGATGTGATTACGATACAGGCCATGCTGAAAGATGCAGGTTTCAAAGTGCCTGAAATCAATATGAAAGCCTATATGGAAGCGCGTCACATGACGCAGACATTTATCGATGATTTCTTAGGATATTTTATTGATCCAGGAAACAAGATTATGACTTCATTGCTAGTCGGTAGTGGCTTACCTGGAGGAATGATGGGTTCGATGATGGCAGACCTAAAAGGAATGCACAGCGCGATAAATATGGCGATGCGTAACCAAGGAAAAGCGGAAGTAAGTCTGAGCGATTTGGTCGTGTTGTTGTTCCAAGAAGTAGAGTTTATTTGGCCAAAATTGGGTTATCCACCATTAGTAACTCCATTTAGCCAATATGTTAAGAATATTGCATTAATGAATGTGATGCACACATTAAAAGGTGAACCGCGTTGGAGTTCGATTGATAAAAACTCATGGGATATGATTCTGGGTAAAACTGGACGACTACCCGGTCCATTAGCACCCGAAATTATTGATTTGGTGAAACAAAACGGTTTAGAGTTCTATGAAGGAAATCCTCAAGATGCGTTCCCGAACGAATTGGATAAGTATAGAGCCGAAATGGCGGAAAATGGTTGGGATTGTGGTCAGGACGACGAAGAGTTGTTCGAATTGGCGATGCACGACCGTCAGTACCGCGATTATCGAAGCGGTGTAGCGAAGAAACGCTTCGAGCAAGAATTGGAAGCAGAGAAAATTAAAGCCAATGCTCCTATTATCAATATCAGACCAGTCGTGGAAATGCCTCATGTCGATGTTGACGAAATATTAGCTAAATATCCAAATGCCAAGCCAATACAGTCACCAGTAAAAGGTAAGATGTTGTGGGAGTATGATTTGATCGATTCATCGTCAGCACCTAATGTAGGTACAGCAGTGAAAGAAAACAATCCATTCTGCTTTATTCAAACGTATTACGGAAATGAAACTGTTCGCTCGCCATATACAGGCAAGGTTCTTCGCACGTGTGTGAAACAGGGTGCAGAGGTACAGAAAGGTCAAATATTAGCGTTTGTAGATTAGTGTGAATCTTGTAAACTGAACATATCAGAACACCCGAAATGAAAAAGGAGGAGCCGCTAAGCTCCTCCTTTTTGGTATAATCTTTAAGAGTTGCTCTTCAACAGACCTCATGTCCACTTCAGTTTCTCCTTAAAGTTGTATTTTTCGAAATCCTACCAACACTTTTGAATTTACAAAAAAAGAGGCAGTGTAACCTGCCTCTTTTTTTTACACTTTAAATCTACCTTATGCCATAAGGTTTTTTTGAATAACCATAAGGCTTAGGAACAATATCACTACCTTTTATCACAATATACATATTCTTCAACTTGTTTTTCTTGTGAATATCATTGATTAACCTGATATCGTGTTTGTGGGTAAAGAATGCTCTTACAATATATAAGTTCACATCTACCAAACGATCTATTAGTAATGGATCAGAAACCAATCCAACTGGAGAGCTGTCCGTAATAATGAAGTCATATTCTTCACGCAACTTTACGAACAATTCGTCTAATGTTTCTTTCAACAAAAGTTCGTTAGGGTTAGGTGGAATAGTTCCAGCTAGAATAACAGAGAGATTTTCATTCAATGCAGTCTTTTGAATCAGTTTTTTATAATCTGTTTCAATACCTGATAAATAAGCTGTAATACCAGGACTACTGTGTATATTGACATACTCTGCCAATGCAGGTTTGCGGATATCTAAACCAACGACAATGACTTTCTTTCCTGTGAGAGCCAAAGCCATGGCAATATTTAAAGCAAATGTAGTTTTACCTTCGCCAGATTCGGAAGAGGTAACATTGATTACTTTTTTCGATTTGTCATGCAAAATAAATTGTAGATTTGCACGTAGTAACCTATACATTTCAGCAATTGGTTCGTTAGATCCTGCTCTAACCACAATAGGCTCTTTACCCTTGTATTCGGGAAGTTCTCCTAATATGGTGACATTGGTCATACCCTCCAATTCTCCTCTTCCTGTAATTCGAGCTCTAAGAAAATCTTTTAAATAGAAAAATACAACTGGAAAAATTAGTCCCAAAATAAAGGAAACAAAGAGATAAAAACTAGCTCCTTTTGACACTAATTTGTCTTGTGGTAGAGGATCTTCTATGACTCTTGCGGTAGGTATACCAATCGCTAAAGTAAGACTATTTTCTTCACGTTTTTGCAATAAATATGTATATAGAGCCGCTTTAATCTCTTGTTGACGTTTGATTTCAATAAACTCTCGTTCTTGACGTGGAACAGATTTAATCTTAGACGTTAATGTAGCATCTTGACGATCCATGTCTTTTTTTGTTATCATTAGACTACGTCGTGTAGTTTCTACGCTTGCTTCGATGACCTTGCGCATTGCACGAATTTGGCGTTCAATGTCAACAATAATTGGATTTGATTCGGAAGTGGTGCGAATCAGTCGGTCTCTTTTAAAAAGAATCTCGTTGTAGTCTTTAAGAACATTCAATAAATTTGCATCTTGTATACCAATATTGGGAACAATTCCGTATTTGTTTTCCTCTTTTCTGATGTATTGGTCTACAAAGTTTATCAAGTTAATTTGTGTCTCGTTAGTCAATCTATCTTTTTCAAAATCACCAGTCTGTTGAATAAACTGTTTAGATTCCGCATCAATATCCGTCAATTTATTCGCTTTTTTATAATTTTCTACACTTTTTTCAACTGTATTTAGTTCACCCGTAATGTAACCCAATCTGTCGTCAATAAACTT
>JBAXGL010000270.1:0-3522 GCA_037139375.1 Bacteroidales bacterium
TGAAGGAAATGGTGATGACCGTGATGTAATGCGTAAAGTTTCATTTCTTGTAAATTTTCTGCAAATATAAATGATTTAATTGAATTACGCCGTGTTTGGCTGTGAATTTGTTAATATGAATGGTTGATTACGTGAAATATTATAATTTCTAAAAATCTAAGTCACACACAATAGCATTCTTTATGGGATATTTAGACTAAATTTGTACCCTAAATTATAAACAGCAAATAATGGACTTAAACTCAATCTTCACTTATTCATTCTGGGTAATCTTTGCCATCGCTTTTATTGTTGACTTTCGTTTCACAAGTGTGGGAAATAAAACTATGAGTGTTAAAAGTGCCATTAGTTGGACTCTTTTCTGGATTTCGATAGCCTTTATCTACGACGCTTTTATTTATGGTTTCTATCCTCAAAATCCTGGAACAACAATATCTACAGCGCATACAATGGGCTTGAAATTTCTATCAGGATTTTTAATGGAAAAGTCGCTTTCAGTTGATAATCTCTTTGTGTTTATAGTCATCTTTTCATCGATGGGTATTAAAGAAAACAAACAAGTTAAACTTCTGAAACTTGGGATTCTGCTTTCAATCGTCTTGCGGATTATATTTATTCTGGCAGGTATGAGCCTTGTCAACCAGTTCGAATGGCTGTTCTATGTATTCGGAGCAATTTTGGTTATTACCTCAGTTAAAATGCTGGTAAAAAAAGATGATTTAGAAGAAATTCACCCTGAAGAAAATATGCTTTATAAATGGACTTCCAAAATTTTTCCGATTGATGCTCATTCCGACAAATTTATATTGCGCAAAAATGGGAAAATCCACGTGAGCTATCTATTTTTAACGTTATTAGTGATTGCTTCGACCGATGTACTTTTTGCGGTGGATTCAATTCCTGCTATCATCGGGATCATTCGCGAGGGAGCAGAAGGTATCCTGACCAATGATCAGGAAAACTTCATAGCTATATCATCGAATATGTTTGCAGTGATGGGACTTGCTTCGCTCTATTTTGCGCTGAAGAGCATCATGAATTCGTTCCACTATCTGAAAGTCGGCGTAGCCTTCATTCTCGCCTTTATTGGATTCAAAATGCTAGTAGCTGATGCACCAATATTTCGTGATATATTTGAAAATTATCAATGGTTATCGTTTGCTGTTATTGTTTCTGCAATACTGTTTTCAATTCTTGCTTCGATTATTAAAAACAAAAGAGAAGAAAGAATTTAGTTCACTACATTTTATTCATAACAAAGGGAGGCAAATAGTGTTTATTTGCCTCCCTTTGTTGTAAATTGTTATCATCAAAGAATTATTTGTAACAATCTAAAACGAAATTGCAGATAATATTTACAAAACTAAATATAAGTTTTTGCGTTATATTAGATAAAATGGCATTTTTAGCATCGATTTTCTAAGAATCATTCTAAGTTATTCGAAAAATTACTACATTTAGCCGCCATATTTATAATTTTCTTGATATAAACTTACGATCTAAAAACCGTACACTATGAATTTTGACGCACAAAAAGGGATGTATTTCCCTTCAGAAGAGGTACTCAACCAAGCAAACGTAAAAGACTACGAAACGCTGTACAAGTATTCCATCGAACACCGAGAAGACTTTTGGGCAGAACAAGCAGCCCACCTCGAATGGTACAAAAAATGGGATAAAGTATTGGACGACAGCGACAAACCATTCGATAAATGGTTCAAAGGTGGAAAAATAAACATCGTGCACAATGCCATCGATCGTCATCTAAAAACCGCTAATCGCAACAAAATTGCCATTATATGGGAGGGTGAAAACGGTGATGTTCGGACATTTTCGTATCATGCACTCGATCGCGAGGTTTCCAAATTCGCAAACATACTGAAAAGCATGGGAGTCAAAAAAGGGGATATTGTGACCATCTATATGCCTCAAATTCCTGAACAAATATTTGCAATGCTTGCCTGTGCCAAAATTGGTGCTGTGCATAGTGTCGTGTATGGTGGATTTAGCCACGAAGCCCTTTCGGAACGCATCAGAGATGCCGAAAGTCGCGTGGTAGTAACAGCAGATGGTGGTTTCCGCCGTGGAAAAATTGCTGATTTGAAAGGAATTGTCAACGAAGCAGTGGTGCTTTGTCCGACTGTGGAAGTGGTAATTACTGTGCAGCGCACCAAACACGATGTGTACATGGAAAACGACCGCGACTATTGGTATCACGACCTTGAATCGCTACCTATCGCCAGTACCAAGTGCGAAACCGAACAAACAGATGCCGACGATATGCTGTTTCTGCTCTACACATCTGGCTCTACAGGAAAGCCTAAAGGCTTGGTGCACAACCATGGCGGATACAGCGTTTACACCTCTACCACACACAGAATGGTGTTCGACATCAAACCCGAAGACCGCTACTGGTGTGCCGCAGACCCGGGTTGGATTACGGGTCACAGCTACTTAGTCTATTCACCACTTATTAATGGTGCAACCATTTTCACCTACGAAGGAGCCCCAAACCACCCCTACCCAAACCGTTGGTGGCGCATGATTGAAAAATATGGCATCAACATTCTTTACACCTCTCCCACTGCTATTCGCGGATTGATGCGTTACGGTGATTCATGGGTAAACCGTCACGACCTAAGTTCATTGCGTTTGCTTGGCTCGGTAGGTGAACCAATCAATCCAGAAGCATGGAGATGGTATCACAAAGTGGTTGGCGGAGAACGGTGCCCCATCATGGACACTTGGTGGCAAACAGAAACAGGTGGTTTTATGATTTCTCCAATGCCTGTCCTTCCATTGAAACCTGGTTCAGCTTCGAAACCCTTCTTCGGCAACGAGATTGCTGTAGTTGATGAGCAGCATAACGATGTGAAACCAGGTGAAGAGGGCGCATTAGTCATCAAAAACAGTTGGCCTGGAATGACTGCAGGGATTCACAACGACCGCGAACGTTTCAAAGAGGTTTATTGGAAAAAATACGAGAAAGAGGGTTGGTATCATCCAGGAGATTCTGCCAAAATAGACGAAGATGGCTATATCTGGGTAATTGGTAGAAGCGACGATGTGATTAAGGTGAGTGGATATCGTCTCGGTACAGCCGAAATAGAAAGCGCATTGGTGAGCCACCCAATGGTGATTGAGGCTGCAGCCATTCCGCTACCTCACAAGCTGAAAGGTAATGCAATTCATGCTTTTGTAATTCTAAAATCAGGCGCGACACCATCGAGAGAACTCGAAAACGAACTAAAAGATCACGTTTCGAAAATGATGGGACCTATAGCAAAACCCGAAGAGATACTTTTTGCCGACTCACTACCTAAAACACGTAGCGGTAAGATTATGCGTCGTGTATTGAAAGCCAGAGCATTGGGTGAAGACGAAGGTGATTTGTCTACGTTAGAAGAGTAATAATTATTATCAACGATAAATCCCAATAGAGGCACTTCTCTGTTGGGATTTTTTATGCTTAGTTGAACCCTCTCAATCTAACTCTTATGAACACCCAAAGCAAACACTTAA
>JBAXGL010000271.1:0-3490 GCA_037139375.1 Bacteroidales bacterium
GAGTATGAAGATTGATTTTGACCATCATCGCGAATTGGAGATCGAATACATCTACTCGCGACCTATCCAGATGGCTGCCGAGGCGGGATACGAAATGACGCGCGTCAGAATGCTGGAGAATCAATTGCGGTTTATTCAAGATAGGGTAAAGAGCAAAGACTTTTAGAGCCAAGAATAAAGACATTGAATACGTGTCTTTTATCTTTTGTCAACTAAATTCGATCTCCCAATTCCAGCATAATCAAAGCTGCTGCACGCGCATCGCTCAAAGCTTCGTGGTGATTGAGTTGGATGTCGAAATATTCGGCTACAGTGTTGAGTTTGTGGTTGTAGAGGTGCGGCAGTTTTTTCTTTGCCAATTGCACAGTGCAAGCCGATTTCGGTAACCGACAAGCAATATCGGCAAACTCTAGACAACGGCGAAGCACAGACATATCAAAACCCGCATTGTGAGCCACAATGACATCTGCATTTTCTATAAATGGTGCTATTTTGTGCCAAATATCTTCGAATCGCGGAGCAGTGCGTACATCTTGTGGCGTGATCCCGTGCACCGCTATGTTGTATTTCGAAAACCAATCGGTGTAAGGCTTTATCAGATACGAAATTTCTTGCACGATTTCTCCATTCTCTACCACCACAATGCCAATGGCACAGGCACTAGCAGGGTTTCCGTTGGCGGTTTCGAAGTCGATGGCGGTGAAATTCATGATTGAAGGCGAAGTTTAGTTTCACAAAAATAAGAAATTTCTATGAACTGGCGAGTTTGTAGATGTTTGAATAAGCAGATTTTGATAATCCGTATTTCTTTAGTGCTATAAATATTCGTCATGAAAAGGTTGTTTGCAATTTCCAAAAGTTTAAATATATTTGTTGTCGGATCGCAGATCCTTATATAATTTAGGGAGACGGAATGCAATTCCGCCCCGAGGAGGATTGAAGTATGAAAAGAATGATTATTTTAGGACTGTTAGTCGGGGCTTTAATGTATACTCAAGGAGTAACCCCAGTCAAAGGTGGTTTAAAGAATTGCAAATTGCAAAATATATTATCTTCAAAAGCCATTATTCCTTCTGAGGAATTGTATTATCTAAAATATCCACGTCACTCCTTTGATGAGTGGAATGTCAACTTAGTAAAAAAACTTCGAAAGCCTTCGAAATCTCAAATATCTGCTTGGCTTTTCCCTTTTTTGGGAAAGGAAGTATTCAATTTTAACCTTAGACTAGTTTCTATTCAAAAGAAAACAAATACTTATACTGCTTTTACCATCTTAAGAATAATTGAAATTGGATCCGATATTAACTTAAAAGAGATAATACTTGGAGAACAGTACTTAATCACTGTTGATCAGAATGGGAAATATATAAGTAGTAAGAAAATATTCGATAATTTCAGGACGGATGACCGAGACGAAGAAAATGTCGAAAACAATTATGATAAAGAAATAGAATCTTACATAATGTATGATGATATTTCAACCTCTTTTATCAAGGACACTATTGAGATTAAAGAATCTATGGCCTTGAAAAAAGATTATTTTTCAAAGGCGAAAGAAACGTACAGTAAAAAATCATTCGCTACAAAATATTTAATAAGCAAAAATGGAATAATTCAGATGATATCGGGGCGATTTCCTGTCGCGCCGAATTTACCTTCTGTCGTACCGGATAACAGGTAATGTGTCAGATTTAGCGTTACCTTGATAATGCACTGTAAATCAATAATTATTAGCCAAAATAGAATGATAAATGGTGGGAATATTCTCGCCATACTTTGTGAAATAGAAACCACTTGACTTGCAAAATAACAAAGCCCTGTCTTTATAAAAGACAAGGCTCTGCAAATTCATAACACTAAAACTATAATTGGTGATTCGGTCTAAAAAGCGACTTTTAGAAACGAGCACCTACGACTTTCCAGTCGATTTTGCTCCACAACGCTGATAAGTGATCAGGTCTGCGGTTTTGATAATCAATATAGTATGCATGTTCCCAAACGTCGAACGTAAGGATTGGTTTCATTCCTTTGGTCATAGGGTTGCCTGCATTTGGCTCTTTTACGATTTCGAGTTTGCCATCTTTGTTAAGCACCAACCAGGCCCAGCCTGCACCAAACAAGGTAACACCAGCAGCAGTAAATTCTTTTTTGAAGTCTTCGAACGAACCGAAAGCAGCGTTAATCGCATCTGCCAAAGCGCCTTCAGGAGCACCGCCACCGTTTGGTGAAAATGAGTTGAAGTAGAACGTGTGGTTCCAAATTTGTGCAGCGTTGTTGAAGATAGGACCGTCAGATTCTCTTACGATAGTTTCGAGGTCAGCGTTTTCAAATTTAGTTCCAGGAACCAAATTGTTCAAGTTTGTAACATAAGCTTGGTGATGTTTTCCGTAATGGAATTCAATCGTTTTAGCGCTGATTACTGGCTCTAGAGCATCAGCAGCATAAGGTAATTGTGGCAATTCAAATTTCATAATCTTATTATTTTGATTTGTTAAACATAAGCTAATTGAATAGAAAACAGAGACTAAGCTCCGATTCAAATTTTGCGATTGTAAATATAAAACAAAAAAGGAATCGGAGTGTTCAGTCCCCTCAGAATAAATTCGCTATTTTTGCAAAAAACTAATCTACGTGGTTGATTTTATAAATGAATTAAATGAAAGTCAGAAACGTGCAGTATTGCACAACGACTCTGCTTCTCTCGTTATTGCAGGAGCAGGTTCAGGCAAAACGCGCGTCCTGACTTACAAGATAGCTTGGTTGTTACAAAACGGCTTCCCTGCCTACACTATCATGTCGCTGACGTTTACCAATAAGGCGGCACGCGAAATGAAAGACCGCATTGCCAAAATTGTTGGTTATCGCGAGGCTTCGCGCCTATGGATGGGTACGTTTCACTCCATATTTTCCAAAATTTTGCGTCGTGAAGCCGTGGCATTGGGATATAGTAACAACTTCACGATTTACGACTCCGCAGATTCCAAAAGCCTCATCAAAGACATCATCAAAGAAATGCAGCTGGATGAGAAAATGTACAAACCATCGTCTGTGCAGGGGCGCATTTCTAGTGCAAAAAACAGCCTCGTCACTGCTGGAATGTATGCCGCCAACAAAGATTTGGTCGAAAACGATATGCACGCCAAGATGCCTCTGGTGCGTGATATTTATAAACGTTACGCCATTCGTTGCAAAAAGGCCGATGCGATGGATTTTGACGATTTGCTGCTCAATACCAACATTCTATTTCGCGATTTCCCTGAGGTTTTGGAGCGTTATCGGTCGCAATTTCGGTACATTTTGGTGGATGAGTATCAGGATACCAACTTTGCGCAACATTTGATTGTCAAACAATTATCAAGCGGTCATGGGTTGGTTTGCGCCGTGGGCGACGATGCGCAGAGCATCTATTCGTTTCGCGGAGCCAACATCGACAATATTCTTGGGTTTAAGAAGAATTTTCCCGGTTGTCAGATTTTTAAGTTGGAACAAA
>JBAXGL010000272.1:0-3437 GCA_037139375.1 Bacteroidales bacterium
GTCTAAAGACTTTATCGGTAGTGCAGACATTGATTACAAATTTCATTTCTTACCCGATTTAAAAGCCCATTTAAGTGTAGGCATGGAAGCTTCATCTGGAAAGCAAGATTTATATATTGAACCAACAGCAGCGAGTGACCTAGGTTACGGAAGAACAGGTTGGATAAAGGAAGACAAAACCAATTCATCTTTAAACTCATATCTGCAATATACCAAACAGATTAGCAAGCATAATTTTGACCTGATGGCTGGATACGAATGGCAACATTTTTATCGTAGCGGCAGTAGTGAGTATCAAGGCTTAACTAAAAATGTGTACAATACAGCACTAAAAGACTCTGTTGGCTTCAACTATGTAGCAAGTGCCTGGAAAACTGAAAGTTATCTTGTTTCTTTCTTTGGTCGTTTCAACTACTCATACGGTAACAAATATTTAGCAACCTTCACTCTTCGTAACGACGGAACCTCTCGTTTCTCACCATCAAACAGATGGGGTTTATTCCCTGCAGGAGCTTTGGCATGGAAAATCAATGAAGAAGAGTTCTTGAAAGGAAAAGATATTTTCACTGACTTGAAAGTTCGTTTGGGATATGGCATTACTGGTCAACAAAATCTTGGGTTAGGTGATTATCCCTATATTCCAGTCTATCAAAATAACGTCAATGGTGCGTATTACGTTTTCGATAGTACTTATGTTAATACATCTAGACCAGATGCTTACAATTCAAAATTGAAATGGGAGCAAACAACAACCTACAATGCAGGATTAGATTTTGGCATTCTGAATTCACGTATTACAGGTTCGGTTGATTATTATTTCAGAGAAACGAAAGATTTGTTGAATGTGGTAGATGTACCTGCAGGATCAAACTTCAAAAACAGAGTTGTCAGCAACATCGGTTCATTACAGAACAAAGGCGTTGAGTTTTCGATTAGCGTGAAGCCAATTTCGAATAAAAACTGCACTTGGGAAATCGGTTATAACGTAACATACAATGAAAACAAAATTACTGCTTTAACTCTTGGCGCAAAAGCTGACCAACCTATCGCAACAGGAGGTATTTCGTCCGGTGTTGGTAGCAATATACAAGCCTACGCAATTGGGTACCCAACCAACTCTTTCTATGTCTATCATCAAGCTTACGACAGCATTACAGGCAAACCGCTCGAAGGCACATTTATTGGCAAAGATGGAAAAATCACTACTAAACCAGGTACAGCTGATTTATACTACTATAAAAAACCTGCTGCCGATATAACAATGGGATTGTCCTCTAAGTTTATTTATAAAAACTTCGACTTCAGTTTCTCTCTTCGTGGAAGTATTGGTAATTATGTATACAATGATGTAGCAGCAGGTCGCTCAAATCTAGGAACTGGATCGTTATTTTATTCAAATTACTTCTCAAACAGACCAGTATCTGCGCTCTACACCGACTTCAAGGATCAAAAAACATTCCTTTCTGATTATTACGTTGAGAATGCTTCTTTTATTCGCTGCGACAACATTACTGTGGGTTACAGCTTTAAGAAATTATCAGAAAACATTTCTAGTGGTCGCATTTTTGCAACTATCCAGAATCCATTCGTGATAACCAAATACAGTGGATTAGATCCTGAACTATTCAGCGGAATTGACAATAACATCTACCCAAGACCAATTGTTACTCTTGTTGGTTTAAGCTTAACATTCTAAATAGTACACCTATAAATAAAGATAATTATGAAATCAATTAATAAAAAATTAATAATTCCCATGATGTCGGTGATGCTTGTTTTAGGCGCGACATCTTGTGTGAACGATTTGAACACGGAACCCATCGACCCAAACATTACTCAGACGTTTGTTCAAGACGATATTTTTGCTAAAATATATTCGTCGTTAGCAGTCACGGGACAAAAGGGACCAGATGGAAAAGGAGATTTAGATGGAATTGACGAAGGCTTTTCTCACTTCTATCGCTTGATATGGAATCTAAACGAATTGAGTTCTGATGAAGCAATTTGTTCTTGGGGTGATGTTGATATTCCACCAACGAATTTTAACCAATGGACTGCTGCTCATGGATTTGTAAAAGGTTTGTATGGTCGTTTTTATTTCAACATCACGTTGATTAACCATTTCTTGACTCAAACTACAGGTTTAACAGACTCCAAAACTATCAAACAAAGAGCAGAAGCAAGATTTATGCGAGCGTTAAACTATTATTATCTGCTCGATATGTTTGGCAACGTACCTTTCACAGAAGCGGTATCTGATGTGCCTGCACCTCAAATGCAGCGAGCTGATTTGTTTAAATACGTTGAAAAAGAGCTGAACGAATGTGAAACCGATATGTATGAACCACGAACTGCACCTTATTATCGTGCAGATAAAGCTGCAAACTGGATGATTCGCTCGAGACTCTATCTGAATGCACAAGTCTTTACAGGGACACCTCGCTGGGATGATGCAGCAATTTATGCAAAAAAAGTTATTGACTCAGGCTATGATTTGTGTCCAACATTTAAACAACTCTTTATGGCAGACAACGCAGGTTTAATGGATGGATCAACTGTAAACAAAGCACCAATTGAAATTATTCTCCCAATAGCTTGTGATGGCAAACAAATTCAAAGTTGGGGCAACAGCCTCTTCTTGATTGCTTCTACTCACACCGCTGGTATGGCAAGTTGGGGAACAACTGAAGGATGGACTGGCAATCGGGCGAGAGCTGCTTTAGTGAAAAAATTCTTCCCTAATCCCACTTCCGTATTTTTTGGTAATAGCGCAGATTTAACTACAGCTATTGGGTCAACAAAAGATGATCGTGCATTGTTTGATAAAAAATCATTTAGCATTGGATTAAACATCACAGATGTAGGTGTATTCAAACAAGGTTATGATGTAATTAAATTTTCCAATGTACGCGCAGATGGTAACCCATCCCATGATCCAAAATATACTGATACTGACATTCCATTCTTGCGTGCGGCAGAAGCTTATCTGAATTATGCAGAAGCAGTAGTTAGAGGAGGTGCAAAAGTAGGTGGTTATGAAGCATTAACCGCTATTAACAAAATAAGAACCAGAGCCCATTGTGCGAAAGCCATTACTGCTACAGATATCACTTTAGATTTTATCCTTGACGAAAGAGCTCGTGAGTTTTTCTTTGAAGGACAAAGAAGAACCGATCTTATCCGTTTCAATAAATTTGGTGGTACTACTGGTTATACATGGGATTGGAAAGGTGGAGTCGCCGCAGGTGCAGATTTCAGTGCAGATTTTAATATTTTCCCAATACCGAATTCAGACCTCAATGCAAATCCAAATCTGAAACAAAATTCTGGATATAATTAAGTTTGTTTGATAAATTAAAAGGCAATATTCATCAAAAACTCCCACTTTCGAAAGCAAGTGGGAGTTTTTAGTAACAGTTTATCAATATTATTCTAAA
>JBAXGL010000273.1:0-3436 GCA_037139375.1 Bacteroidales bacterium
TGTCATCGAATGCATCTGGTGTAAGTAGTTATTCTGGTATTCAATCGGTAACCACAAGCAAAGCTACTCCGTCAATCACATGGGATCAGAGTTTCAGTAATCTTAACATATACGATGAATTAGATTTGACTGCATCTTCTAATGGAGATGGCACAATTACCTATTCGTTTGTACCCATTAACGGAAGCCCTGCTGATGGTATTCTAATTACTGGAGCCCACGCCATTTGGAAGAAATTGGGAGAATACACGCTCACAGCTAATACCGCTGCAACTTCTTCTTATAATTCAGCAACTTTGGATAAGACTGTAACTATTGATCAAACTACTAAATTGTCGGGAGTAGTGGTATCAAACGATTTGATAGTATCAGGTAAAACAATTATTATGTCTGAAATTGGTGCTATTCAAATTTTTAATGGACAAGGAGCAAAAATATATCAAGCAATAGATGTAAACAAAGTAAATACCAACCTCCAAAGTGGAATGTATGTGGTTAGCTTCACCAATGTAAAAGGATTAACAACTATGAAGAAAATTGCAATTCGATAATCTAATAATGAAATAAAACTTTAATTTGTTTTACAAGTTATAGAAAAGATGAATTTTAATGAAGCCACACTCTTGATGTGGCATATTCAAAGTGTGTTGAATGAAAAGTCACCTTAAATGCGAATTTGGGGTGACTTCTCTATATTTTGATAAATTATTTCAACCCATTCAAGTCTTATATTGTGCATACCACAATAATTTTATGACTTTTTGGGAAAAGCTAGTACTCCTAATTTTTGAGACGCTAGTTTCTCTTTCTTTAATGAGATAAATTTAAGTGTGTTTTTTATAGTGTGTGATAAACCGCTTTGCATGTGAATGTAGAGCGGTTTTTTGTATTTAAACTGGTTTTTCATATTGATTTCCGGGTTAGAATCATTTTAGGATAACTATTTTAATTATCCACCAATAGCTCGAAAATACCCCACACCTGAATCCCCCGTTTTCTGAGGACTAATCCCATACACCAAGGTCTTTTTAATGGTTATATCGACAGAGATATAACGGTCTAAATGAGGGGTGTTTAACTTATGACCCGTCATTGAAATCAATAACATAATAATCAAAAATGTTATACTGTTTTCAATAATTCAAATAGACCTAAACCAAGATTCTTTTCCCCAGAATTGACTTTATCATTCTCGTTGTTAATCTTGAACTCTTGGTTCAATGGTCTAGTAATTCTTAGATCTAATCCATTGACACATTCAATTTGGGTTGAATCTTCAATATTATAATATCTACTAATTTCTTTTGAATTAACACTATGACCACTCATAGAATAAATTGTCTCACTATTATAACCCAAATTTACAAGAGTTGATAAAAAGACTCTTCGAGCAAGATGAGCACTGACTAACTGGTCTAACGATGTTTGCTCAATTTCATTTGATTTACTATTTAATCTAGAGATTCTTCTTGTTAATCCTATAGTTTTAAACAACTTCTTCAATCCTATTCTGTAGGTCTTCAAACTCATTCTTGGAACCAAATATCCAGAATCGTTCTGGTATTTCAATATGATTTCCTTTGCTATTTCATTTAATGGAACACTGACTTTGATTTGGTGTTTCCTCGTTTTACTGGGATAATATTCTATCTTACCATTGATTATATCTCTGTGTTTCAAATTGAAAAAATCCGCAACTCGAAAACCTATCATACAATTCAATAGAAATACATCACGGATTATTTGAAGTTGTTTATTCACAATCCCTACATTCTGTAAGTTTTGGAATTCAGTTTTAGTCAAGACTATTGGATTCCCATACACCTCAGACCCAATGTTGTAATTCTCAAACGGATTGTATGTTTGGTTATATTTTGATTTATAATAATTGATAAAACAATTCAGTTTCTTCATATACCCAACAATGGTATTGTTCCCTCTCCTACTGATAGATTCTCCAGTTGGTAGGTTATACAATTCAGGAAAGGTTTTACACAGTTTATATTCATTTTGGAGGAAGGTACGAAACTCCGTCAAAACTGTAAAATCAATATCAGTATATCTAAAGACAATCTTTCTACCTTTGATCAATGAATAGTAATCCTGAAATCTCACAAAACTATTAAATACAGTTCTGAAACTTTTACGTCTTAACTCAGAAATATCATGATTCTTAATATAGTATTCAAACTCTTCAACTAGTTTGAAATTACTTATATCTTCATCGTTTTTCTTATTTATCAAATACTGGGAGACTTGCTCTTTCAACCATTTTGATGTTGGTTTTATCGTTTGGTCTCTATTGTAATACACTTCACGTAAGACTTTGATAATATCAGAAATCTGTTGATTGACCAACTCTTTTTTGGGATCTTGGAGCGTCTCTTTTCTAGAATATCCTTGATTTTCATTATCCCATAGACTTACTTCGACCACTATTTCACTAGTGTAGGATAAATCAATCTTTTGACCATCGCGCACCCGAAACATGACATTTGCTGTAGATTTTGCTTTGTATTTCTTGATAATTGCATGTACTTTCAACATTCATAATTGGATTCTTTTTTTTATCGATTGAACGATTTTCAGAATATTGTATCCCAATTAAATTGAAAAGTTTGAGTTTATTCAAAAAATATTATTTGAATTCCAAATGACTTACGACCGATTTCTTCAAGTCCTCATCAATGGTACGATATCTCTCAAATGACCTACTTCCAATCACATGACCGGTTAGAAGCGAGATTAATGCTTGATCCTGAACGCAATTATAGATATTGGCAATAAAATTCCTTCTTGCTAAGTGAGAACTGGCTATTTCACAAATTGGTTTGATCTCATAATCTCTTGTAATTGAATTCAATATAGTGACTCTTCGATTAATGCCAGCAATGGAAAGTATTTCTTTTAGTGAATCATTGTATTTCTGCATACTAATGAATGGGAGCAAACTTGATCCAGTATAATTTTTATATTTCTCCAAAATGGCGATGGCTATTTTATTTAATGGAACAACGACTGTCATCCCTGTTTCTTTTTTTGTTTTTTGCGGGACATAGTGAAGTGAGCCGTCGATTATATTCAACGCTGTAAGGTTCATCATATCCCCAATCCTTAGCCCAGTCATTGACTGAAATAGAAAGATGTCTCGTTGAATTTCCAAGTGCGGCCTTTTTGTAAAGGAATAATGATACAATGTTTCTAGTTCATTCATCTTTAAATATATTGGTGTCCCATAGATGCATTCATTAATTTTATAGCGCTTAAATGCATCAACAAGAGTAAAGTCGTTTTTATATGCCCAATTATTTAATGCCCGAATCTTTTTCATCATTCCAATGACGGTATTGATCCCCCGTGGCTTGTTGGATTGATATTTAGGGAATTTCTTCTTAAAATTTTTGTCTTGGTTCAAATAAGAATATTCAATGGCTAG
>JBAXGL010000274.1:0-3414 GCA_037139375.1 Bacteroidales bacterium
GCTAACGACACCCCTAATGCCATTATTCCAGTGCTGATAGCATAATGCGAAGTTTTGTATTTACCTTCGGCAAAATACATCAGATAAACCATAAAAGCGGTAAAGCCAAAACCAAAACCAAACTGCTCAATTGCCACGCAACAGTTTATCACAAAAAAATTAGTAGGAAGTGCATACGCCAAATACACGTATGCTAAATGTGGCACACTCAATGCAATAGCCATCGGCCACAGCCAATATTTCAAACCACGACCGGCAATCGATATACCGCCAATTATGCCACCAAGCAACAAAGAAACTATCCCGACCGTACCATGCAAAAGACCAACTTGCTCGGCACTCAACCCTAATCCACCTTTCGAGATGGGGTCGAGCATAAAGAGCTTGCTCAACACACTCAACTGATTTTCGGAAAACCGATACAACAGGATAAACAAGAGCGTAGCAACGATTTGTTTTTTCTGAAAATAGCTACCAATGGACTCAAGCAGCTCATTAGCTATAAACTTGAATGACGTATTGGTATGAAGAATATCCTGATCAGGCTTAGGCAACGCAACAGAATGATAGAGAAACAACACCAAAAATAACACTGCCATGATGAAGAATACCCAACTCCACGCCTGATGAACATCTCCGTTGACTCTTGACCAATATCCTGCCAACATCACCAACAAGCCCGAACCAGTAATCATCGCCAATCGGTAAGACGTATTGCGAATACCCACAAAAAATGCTTGTTTGTTTTCTGGCAATGCTAGCATGTAGAAGCCATCGCACGCTACATCATGTGTAGCCGAACTAAAAGCCAATAAGAAAAGCAACGCAAGTGTTGCTTTCAAGAAAAAAGTAGTAGGAATAGCCAATGCAATGCCTGCAAAGCAAGCTCCAATAATGAGTTGCATGCCGACAATCCACCATCGTTTGGTTTTCATAATATCTACAAACGGACTCCAAAATGGCTTAATAATCCAAGGAACGCCAAGCCAAGCAGTGTAGAACGTAATATCTTCGTTGGATAACCCCAACAATTTATACATGACACTTGCCATCACCATAACAGCTACATAAGGTAAACCTTCGGCAAAATACAGCGTGGGAATCCACTTCCAGGGATTGGTTGATGTTTTCAAGGGAGAATCTGAGTTTTGTGTGATGCAAATATAAGAATAAACTCTTAAATAGAAGAATGAGAGTCATCAAGTGAGTGTACAGACTATTACAATCCGATTAAAAATCCATGAATTTGCGATAAAATAGACAGAGTCAGCGTAGAGTTAATAAATATAATATTACTTTTGCACTGCATTATAAAAAGAATCCCAATGGACGATGACCCTGCGATACGAAATTTAATTAAAATCACCCAGATTTAAGAGGTAAATCAGTCCGTTATCGAACCCGATTCGCCTCCAAAATCTGCAAAAAAGGAGGTGGCAATGACATCACAAATCACATTTTACCTGAGCCAAGTAATTGGCAGTAAAATTCAACACCTAAACGGAAAACGCATTGGTAAGGTATTGGATATTATTGTCGATACACCAAAGTATGATTTTTCACATGAAGATAGTTTTCGCCCTAATGTAATTGGAGTAAAGACTAAAATCGATGGAGAAATTCTGTTTCTGAATTTTGTACACATCAAAATATCAGCAAACAAAAGGAATTTCACCTTCAACTGTTCGCAAGTTGATCAGCTCAACGAGTCGATCGTAAATGAAAGTCTGCCACTTGCAAAAAACATTCTGGACCGACAGATTGTCGACATCAACGGTCGCAAATTGGTGCGAGTGAACGATGTTCGCTTGGTTTCGATTGCTTCAGGCACCTATGCTCTGGCTGTTGATATTGGCACAGAAGGCTTGTTGCGTCGATTGGGTGTGGCACGTCCTGTCAATTCGGTCATCAATCTTTTCAACCTCTCGCTGCCAACTCAATACATTCTATGGGATGATGTAGAAGCATTGGATCACTCCAATTTCAACATCAAACTCTCTCAGACATCGAGCAAACTCAACAGACTTCACCCATCGGATTTAGCCGACATTATTGAAGATATGGGAACGGTTTCTCGTACCAAGATCTTCGAATCGCTGGATGAAGAAAAAGCTGCCGATGTACTCGAAGAACTTGAACCTTATGCTCAAGCACTGATTATCGAAAGTTTATCGATAGGTAAAGCAGCCGACGTGTTAGAAAAGATGCCAGCCGATGAAGTAGCCGACTTGTTCGACGAACTCGAGGATGATAAAGTGGAATTGTTGCTCAATGAGATGGAGCAAGAAGCATCTGACGATGTGCGCGAACTCTTGGAATACGAAGAAAACGAAGTGGGTAGTTTGATGACCACCGATTATCTCTCTTTCCGTAAGACAATGACTGTTGAGGACACCTTGATTGAGCTCCGCAAGCAAAAGCCAGAAGCGGATGTGATATATTCACTATTTATTACGGATATAGAAGAACGACTTATTGCAACGGTTTCGTTGCGCGACTTGGTAGTTTCTTCTCCTGAATTGACATTAGCTCAAATCATGCATAAAAATGTAATTAGTGTGATGGACGAAGATAAGATAGATTCATTAGGTTCAATCATCTCAAAATACGACCTTTTGGCAATACCTGTAACTGATGCACAAAAAGTGATGAAAGGAATGGTAGTCATTGATGATATCGTGGAAGATTTGATGGACAAAGGTAAAACCAAGAAACGAGTAAAAGTATGGCGTTAGTAAATCTCACAAATCTCAACAAGAGACGCAAAATATTTATCAGAAACCTCTTACTCTTTCTCGCAGTACTTGGTCCAGGCATCATCACCGGAAGTGTCGACAACGACGCTGGAGGCATCACCACATACTCCATAGCAGGAGCATTATATGGCTACAATTTACTTTGGACGATGATTCCTGCATTTATCGTTTTGGTGGTAGTGCAAGAGATGAATGCCCGAATGGGAATTGTTTCAGGGAAAGGATTGGCTGATTTAATTCGTGAAAATGCCGGTGTCAAAGTCACGTTCTTTATTTTTGTAGGGCTGTTGATTGCTGATATAGGCAATACAACTACCGAATTTGCTGGTGTAGCTGGAAGTATGCAGGTTTTCAATATCAGCAAATATATCAGTGTGCCCATTTCTGCCATATTAGTTTGGTGGCTGGTGGTGAAAGGAACTTACAAGCTAAGCGAACGTGTGTTTCTTATATTTAGCGCATTTTTGCTAGTCTATGTAGTTTCGGCTTTGATGGGAAAACCTCATTGGAACGAAATAGGTCAGGCGATGATAAAACCCGATATTCAATATTCAAAAGAATATCTGGCAGTGGTGATAGGTATTATCGGTACAACTATTGCACCTTGGATGCAATTCTATATGCAATCGGCAGTCATTGAGAAAGGAGTGAAAATAAC
>JBAXGL010000275.1:0-3401 GCA_037139375.1 Bacteroidales bacterium
ATCGGTTCTTTTCCAAACATCAACCAGTCAGATGATACTTCAGGAAAACGCTCTAATATTTTTGATATAATATCTAGGCTCGGATTGTTGCGACCTGATAAGGTATGGGTCATAGTTGGACGTTTTACTCCAATCTCATCAGCAAGTGAACTAACAGTTAGTCCCTTGTCGTCCATAATTTTTTGTATTCTATTCAACATTTGTAAGATGCATAAATTTACCAATAGTTTACAAAGATAAACAATTGAAATCATACATCAAAACAAAAATAACAAAACAATTGTAATTCAAATTTACAAATAAGGTCACACAATTGTAATTCAAATTTATACCTGTAAATAAACAAATTGGCAATTATTCCACCCTTCAATATTTACTTGAGATATACAATGAAATAAAACTTTATATAATCGATATATAATATTAATAATGAGACATATAAGAGAAACATATTGTATCTATTTATCAAATATACTGAGCAATTATAGTATATTCTGCTTAAATATGGTATAATTACATGTATTTAAATTTACATAATTAACTGATTATTAGAATTTTAATATATTATATTTTCGTTATAATGTATGTTTATATGGCTTACAATTGGGCGGATATTGGTTATTATTGTAATAACTATATTTGTAAATTCTTTAATTTTGCCACATTTGAACTAATTACAATTATAACTTACGCATATAGGTATACATTTATTGCTATTCGAATTAACAAAAGTACTGAATAACGATGTGAATAAATATCCATTTATTTCATTTAAATAAGAGTCATAATAAGACTTCTCACACAAAATTGATTAATATATTTGTTAATGATGAAAAAGGCAGGAATATATGTACTCTAGACAATACAAAAGTAAATATTGAATTCTCAGTAAATTAATAATAGTATAAGTATTTGTTTATCAACTGCTTATGCTACATATTTATGTTTTGGAATGTAGGCTAGAAAAATAGAACTATATTAATTGTGCAGAATTTTGAAAAGAAGTTCGCGAAGGAGTTCTCCGTCAGGAATATTGTTGCTCCCTACTCCTTTTGCTTTTGCATCGTATTTTCTTACTAAACCAACAATCTCCATTGTCTTAAATGGTGAGTAATTCTTCAGTCCGATTAAATAATTTTTTGCTTGAAATGGGGAAATCTTTATTGCCTGAGCTATCGAATTTTCATCTTTGCGAGGAAGATAATGACAAAGCATCAACAAGCTAAAGTAGTTGTAAAGCACAATAAGAGAAAGTATAATTGGGTTATTTTTTGGATTTTTATCGAAATATTGAGCTATTCGGTTTGCTTTGAGAATATCTTTTGAAACTACAGAATTGAGAAATTCATAATTGTTGTATTCTTTACTAATTCCAATATTTTTTTCAACTAAATCGGCGGTAATCACATTCTTACCAGCGGGTATCGTGATCCAAAGCTTATCTATTTCGCTTACGATTCGATTCAAATCTTGACCTATGAAATCGGCTAACATTGCACTTGCTTTGGGTTCGATCTTCCCTCCTTTCTTAGAGGTATAATCGCTTATCCAGGCAGGAATCTGATTGTCATAAAACTTCTTCGATTCAAAGACAACTCCAACTTTATCAATATCTGCAATGATTTTTTTGCGTCCATCAATCGTGCCGTTTTTGTAGTTGATTACCAGAATCGTTGAAGGAACAAGATGTGTGACATACGAAACCAAGTCTTCTAATTTCTTAACCTCTTGAGCTTCTTTGATAACAACAACTCTGAATTTCGAAAAACTTGGGTAAAAACGAGCTTCGTTGATTATTGTTTCAACCGTAATATCAGCTCCATAACGAATTATCTCATTAAAATCGCGTTCCGATTCATCCAACGCATTAGCCAAAATGGCATCTGTGATGCGATCAATAAAATAGGATTCCTCTCCCATCAGTAGATAGACAGGCGAAAAAATTTTAAGCGATATTTGCTCTAATATTGTTTCGAAACTTACCTTTTTTGCCATAATTGGTTAATCGAATCTCAAATGTTTAACCGTTTTACGATTTTCGAGCAGCATTCCCAAGGATTCGATTCCTATCAAAACGTGCTCTTTTACGAACGTTTCATTTACAATTTTATCACTTTGTTCCGTTTTTACCCCTTCCGAAACCATCGGTTGGTCAGTCACCAAAAGCAGTGCCCCGGTAGATATTTCATTATAAAATCCAACGGTAAATAGCGTTGCAGTTTCCATATCTATTCCCATACAGCGTGTTTTTCGGAGGTATTCTTTGAAGTTATCGTCGTGCTCCCAAACTCTACGGTTGGTGGTATATATTGTGCCTGTCCAATAGTCGCGTTCGTGGTTACGAATAGTAGTCGAAACCGCCCGCTGCAAACTAAAGGCTGGCAATGCAGGCACTTCAGGCGGCAAGTAGATGTCTGATGTTCCTTCGCCACGAATGGCTGCAATTGGTAAAATAAAATCGCCCAATTGATTAATCTTTTTCAACCCGCCGCATTTACCCAAAAAAAGTACAGCTTTTGGATTTACAGCAGTCAACAAATCCATGATGCTTGCTGCATTTGCTGTTCCCATTCCAAAGTTTATAATCATCACGCCCTCTGCAATTGCATTCGGCATATTCACATCTTTGAAGAAAGGAACATTACAATATTCTGCAAAAATCTCAACGTATTTGTTGAAATTTGTGAGTAGTATGTATTCTGGAAATTCTGCTAAGGCTCTTCCAGTATATCGTGGAAGCCAATTCTCTACAATCTCTTGTTTTGTCTTCATAAATCTTTACTTTTGTAAAACTATTTCAAATTCAATCTTTTGTAATTTATTAAATTTATTAAATCAATATGCAAAAATACAAAATGTTAAGATTAAATCTACCATCACATTCATTTAAAATAAAAGATGTGGATGGAAAATTAGTAATTTTTGATGACATACGAAAAAAATTTATTGCACTTACTCCTGAAGAATGGGTACGTCAGCATTTTGTGCACTTTTTGATTTCTGACAAGAAATTCACTAAGTCGTTGATAGCAAATGAAATAACCATTAAACTAAACGGTACAACTAAACGATGCGATTCGGTTGTGTACGATAAGAATCTTTTGCCACTGATAATCATCGAATACAAGGCTCCAGAGATTGAAATCAATCAGAAAGTTTTCGACCAAATATCGCGTTACAATCTTGTTTTTCGAGTCCCCTACCTGATTGTCAGCAACGGTCTTTCGCATTATTGTTGCTTCGTCGATTACGTGAATCAATCTATCACATTTTTATCTGAAATACCTGATTATGAATCTATTATATAAAAGCGGGAACACTTCTTTAAAAGAAACATTCCCGCTTAATATATGTGTTGAATATGATTATTCTGTTACTCCCGCTAATTCTGGGTCAATCAT
>JBAXGL010000276.1:0-3382 GCA_037139375.1 Bacteroidales bacterium
ATTAATCCAGCAGCAACAGATTTTTCAATTTCATTATACAACTCTTCAACAGAACCAATACAAATCTCCTCTGTCCCGTCTTCGCTGCGCCAAATTGGAAGCGGTGTTCCCCAATAACGGCTGCGAGACAGATTCCAGTCTTGGAGGTTTTCGAGCCATTTTCCGAAACGTCCTGTTCCAGTTGATTGTGGCTTCCAATTGATCGTTTCGTTTAACTCCATCAAACGCTCTCTGCAAGCTGTCGTTCTGACAAACCAACTGTCTAGCGGATAGTATAATACAGGTTTATCAGTACGCCAGCAGTGTGGATAGTTGTGGACGTGCTTTTCAATTTTGAATGCTTTGTTTTGTTGCTTCAACATCACGCAGATATCAACATCCAACGTAGAATCCTCTTCCGTTAAATTAGCATCATACGCATTTTTCACAAAACGACCAGCGTATTCACTGAAAAGTTCAACATTTACGTTATGTTTAACAAAATCAGCATCCAATTCGTCTAACAAATAGAATTTACCTGTCAAATCGACCATTGGGCGGTTGTTGCCATCTTTGTCGATAAGCATCAACGGCGGAATGCCGTGCGCTTTTGCCACACGATCATCATCCGCCCCAAATGTAGGTGCTATATGTACTATTCCTGTTCCGTCTTCAGTAGTCACAAACTCACCGCTGATAACGCGGAAAGCCTCTTCACCAGGATTTACCCATGGAATCAACTGTTCGTATCCAATTCCCTCTAAATCAAATCCTTTACACTCCATTACTATTTTGAATGGAACAAGTTTATCACCCGATTTGTAATCTAAAAGTGATAGTTCTGCTGCTTTTGGATTGAACATCGTAGCGACCAGATTTTTGGCCATTATGACTGTTTCGGGTATTCCTGTATAGGGATTAAATGTTTGTACTGCAACGTAGTCGATATTCGGACCAACACAAAGAGCAGTATTTGAAGGCAAAGTCCAAGGTGTTGTCGTCCATGCCAAGAAATAAGCATCACCCCACTCCTCTTGTATTTTTAGTTTTGCGACTTCAGTTGCTTTGATTTTGAACTGAGCCACACACGTAGTGTCCTTCACATCTTTGTAGCAGCCCGGTTGATTCAATTCGTGCGAACTCAAACCAGTACCAGCTGCTGGCGAATAAGGCTGAATCGTATATCCTTTGTAGAGAAAGTCCTTGTTGTAGAGTTGTTTTAGCAACCACCAAAGCGTTTCGATATAACGATTATCATACGTGATGTAAGGGTCGTTCATATCGACCCAATACCCCATCTGATGTGTCAAATCCTCCCACTCTTTGGTATATTTCATCACATCCTTGCGGCATGCAGCATTGTATTCAGCCACAGTTATTTTCTTACCAATGTCTTCTTTCGTGATTCCGAGTGCTTTCTCTACACCTAATTCAACGGGAAGACCATGCGTGTCCCAACCGGCTTTACGTTTTACGTGGAAGCCCTTCATGGTTTTGTAACGACAGAAAATATCCTTAATCGAACGAGCCATCACATGGTGAATACCGGGCATTCCATTCGCCGAAGGCGGTCCTTCGTAGAATACAAACGATGGATGACCTTCACGAGCCTTTAGACTCTTGTGAAAGATGTCATGATCATCCCATTTTTTCAACACTTCTTTATTGATTTCTGATAAATCAAATCGTGTATATTCTGTGAATTTTTTCGAATTGCTCATGTATAATAATGCTTTAAGCCTGACTATTTTAAATCAAAATAACCCTCTTCAAAAAGAGAGTGCGAAATTAATCATTTTTTTTGGTAATGAGAAAAGTGAAAGGTGTAAGAATTGTCCATTTCGAAACTTCAGCCCACACTAATTCTTTTTTGTAGGTGTCTCTTTGATTTTCTTTCTAAAAATATCAAGCAGATTATTGAAGTCTTTTTTGTAGATTAAACCTAGTCCTTGAGTGGTCAATGAAGACTTAATGTAGTAATAACGGTCATTGGTATGATTATATCCTTTTACCCTAAAATCACCACTTTTGGTCAACTTCCATTCTACATCGAAGTCACCAATAAAAGTAGCTTTATTGGATACATTATCTTTATAGCCAAGATTTCCATTTACGAGTAACCTATTGTTTAGCAACTGACTAGATAAAGCAACTTCAACTTCCACATTGGTGTAAGCAGTGTTATCTAATTTCAGATTTGTCCCGATGTTCACCTTATCGGTTAACTGTGAAATAATATTGTTGAATTGCGAAGAAATTGTAGCTGATGCCAATGATGATAATTGATTAGGTCTTGCAGCACCCGTGTTTAAGTAATCTGGTGTGTAAAAGCGATTTATGGATAACAAATAAACTATTTCACGAGCCATCATATCGTCGGTATTGACAATACTTTTTACACGACGATTTACCTCTTCAGTGTTGTTCGGAAAGTTGAGATCAAATTTTAAATCCGGCTTATTCATATCGCCAGTGATATCAAGTAAACATTGAACCTGCGTGCTAGTACGACTCAAATCCTTGTCTGTAGCAAATGTTTCATCAAGGTCTGTCAAATCTGCTGTTGTCGTATAAATAGCTTTCAATCCCAATTCAGCTCTGAAAGGATCGCCTCTAAACGTCACCGTACTTCCTTCTTTTATGGCAAATTTTTTCTTTATAAAGTTTTGAAAACTAAATCCATAGACCCCTCTTTCTATAGTGTATGTTCCAAATATTTGTGCGTCTTTTTTACTATTGTATGCCAAACGCATATTTCCATTACCATTGGTCTCAATCACATCTCCTGTCGTTGGATCCATAACTAAATTAAGATTCGCCGCAGGAGTGATATCAATCAATAAATTCACATTTACTTCGTTCGTAGAGGTGACTGGTTTTTCAAATATCGTTGGTAATTTTTTTTGTAATTCCAACTCTTGTTCTTTCTGTTGATCAAGAAATTCTTGTTGCCTATTTCTGAAAGTAATGAAAGCATAATCCGAAGCTGTCATTTGATTATTCAACGAAACAACAAACTTGGAACCCGCATTAGCCTGCATATTGACATTTATGTTTGTATTTGTCTCATTGCCATTTATAGACACACTGCCAGAGCCATAAACTGGACCATAAAAGATTGGATTTTTAAGTGCTGTGGCATTAAACACCAAGAAATTTGGTGTATAGATTTGCAAATCGTATTGCCAATTAGAAAGATGAGTATGATGTATTATTCCTGTTCCGATAGCTACATTATTATCCTTATCCTTCATATTTATATTATTGAAATAGATAGAATTAGGTCTCAAATGTAAACTATCACTTATGGTATAATAGGTATTCAGATAGTCTATCCCAAACCTAAAGTTTTGTAGTAAAACATCTCCGGTTACCGTTAAACTACTAAACTTACCATACAATC
>JBAXGL010000277.1:0-3339 GCA_037139375.1 Bacteroidales bacterium
CTGTTCCAAAAACACATGGACGATATCATGTCTGGCGAATTCTCATCAACCATGATGAAAGACTGGGCAAACGACGACATCAACCTCTTGACGTGGAGAAAAGCGACTGGCGAAACTGCGTTCGAAAAAACTTCTGCGGGAGATGTTGAAATCTCTGAACAAGAGTACTTCGACAACGGTGTGTTGATGGTAGCAATGGTGAAAGCCGGCGTAGAATTGGCATTCGAAACTATGACCGAAGCAGGTATCAAAGAAGAGTCTGCTTACTACGAGTCGCTCCACGAAACTCCACTGATTGCAAACACCATTGCACGCAAGAAACTGTATGAAATGAATCGTGTGATCTCTGATACTGCCGAATACGGTTGCTACCTATTCGACCACGCTTGCAAACCGCTGTTGGCTGACTTTATGAAGAAAATCGACACCAACGTAATCGGCAAAGCTTTTGGTGAAGGCAAAGGAAATGGCGTTGACAACCAAGCATTAATTGCGGTGAACGACGAATTGCGTTACCACCCAATCGAAATCATCGGCGCAGAGCTTCGTCAAGCAATGACTGCTATGAAAAAAATCGTAGGTTAATCTACCAATTTCTCAATAAACTTAAAGGTCAGCTTCGGAATGAGGCTGACCTTTTTTTATTACAATAATATCAATTATTATTTCCCTTTATAAATCATATTAGAATTTCGATAACCAGCTCCTGTATTAGAGTACCAATCGATGTACTGAGTACCTCTAGATAAAATCCAATCATTTACTTTCAAAAAAGCTGACTCTATCCTATTTCCTTCTGCAGGATAATCAAACGGAATTGGTGTATCTATAACCCAAGGATAATTTTGTGAACCCACATACCATTGTGTTGTTTGATTAGTTAAATCTTCAAAAGTTAGAAAAAGGCTTCTATCTGCAAGTGTTGTTGCAGATTTACCTGGTTTATGTACTTCTCGACCACGTTCTTGATTTACAACAATAAATGGATTGTAAGGAAGCTCACCTAAAGAAGCTACACTTACTGGATTAATGAAAGTTATTTTTTTTGCAATCTGCAATGGATAAATATTAGTCGTTCCAGAAATTGTATTCAAATACCCGCTAACATTTCCAAACGGTGTGTAAGCGTTATCGAAGAACGGAATAACAATTTTAGATTGCCCACGTTCGCAACCATTGGAATAAATACTAAATAAACTTCCATTCAATAAATTGCCAGGACCTGCATAGACTTCTGTAACAGACTGCACATTATTTGGATCTCCATTTATTTCAAATGCAAAACCATTGCGATACTGAGCTCCAATAGCTCTCACTCGAATTGTAGGAAATACATCTTTCACAGCACCAGCCGCATTTGTCACGTACATAATACGATAATCTAATACTAAATCGTTGAAATCATAATCTCCTTTATTAGGCCAGTTATCCTCAAAAGCCAAAGAACCAAAGGTTGATGCATTTGGATAATAGTTATTGTATGCACGTTCAGGATCATTTGGATAATCATCATTTTGATTTGGCACACCATCGTGATCATTATCATCTAGATCATTCAATTTATTGAATTTAGGTAAATCAACCGCATTGACAGGATCTGTACGAATAATATACATTACATCATTGAAATCTTGATCTGATGCAAATTTGCCATAGCCATCAACATCGGTACATGATATATCTTCAATACCCAATATTAATCGTTGGTATTCTGAATCATAAAGCATAATTGTCTGATCTTTGGAGCCATTATTTAAATAATCCAATGAATATTGATTTATCGAATTATTAAACATATAGTTGCCGTATTCAGAATTACCCATCCAACCATTAGTTGCTAAATACCAACTAACCGTAGTACCCGCAGGAAAAGTTTCTTTCCAAGTTGATGTTGTTTCATCATAATACTTCAACATTACTGTGTTTCCTGGCACTAATGCACCACCACTACCAACGGCAGATGAATTAGGGAATATTACAATTCTCTTCTTAATTTCTGCCGCCGTTTTTGGAGGATTATTGGTAGGATAATAAAAGTAAGCTAACGTATTGTTTACTCCAGCACCTTCACCAACAAATGTTACCCAAGCGTGAGCTTCAGCAATAAAATTGATATTTGTAACCCCATTGTTCACAAACCATTGAGGCTTATTCAAAGGTAAAAATTTTGACGGACTACCATCTCCTTCTGGTAAAGCTTGGTTAATGCGCGATAGTAAATCCGAAGGTATTGGTTCATTCGTTGGTAACAAAAAATTTGGTAATCCGGTCGACAAATTATAATTACCCAACACCCACAAATCAGCAGCATTTGGTAATCTCAATGAATTTCGAGTATAAAGTTTAGGATCAGTATCACCTACTGCTCTTAAGGTGTTCATCTTTGCACCATAACCCACCGGATAGATAGTTTTAGTCAATGCACTTGTTCGCTCCAAAATTGTAACTTTATTAAATGATGGACTCAATACTCTTACATAAACGCTATCTTGATTTTTCGGAAAAGAAAATACAGACGAAAACCTTCCGTCTAAACCTGTAATACCTTTCATACAAAGCTTAGCATTTGATTTCATGTTATATCCGTTTGATTCATACGGATTGGAAGCATAAACTTCTAATGAGACACCTTTCATAGGATTATCATTAAAATCCCGGAATTGTAAATTAATAGAAGTTTGTGAGGAGTTTTCAAAATTGAATCCGAGTAGATTCTGAGTAGGTGTTGAGTTATTGAATGATAAATCCTGAGTACAAGAAACAATAACTACAAATGCAGATAAAAGGACAAGAGCAATTCTTGCCTTAAAATAGTTCAATATTTTCATATAAATCGAGAGTGTGGTGTAACCTCTTGTTTAATCGCTAAAGTATTAACATAGCCAAATAATAAAAACTTAGCATAGCAATACTTTAAATAAAGTGCAAAGATATACAACAAATGGAATTTAAAACTACTAAATTGTATTAAAAAATCAAAGAATTAAACAGTTTTAACTATAATACAAACTAATAAAATAATATTAAAGCCCAAACTGTGAAAATAATTCAATTTTAAGAGGTCGTCTTTGAAAAATGACAAAATTATTTTCAGAATGCTTTGGATACTAATGAATTAAGCCGTTACTAAATTCTGCCAAGCACTACCATCCTGATAATTTTCTATAGTGACCGCTTTCTGTTCATAATTGTAATCACTCACCAAATTTGTGATTTCCTGACGAAGCATCGATACCGCATTTTCAATCATATCTTGGCGATATCCTTTTTCTCCTAATGCAATGACTAAATCCATCGACACAATACGGCTCATCATTCGACCTAACTCAGTCAGTTTGC
>JBAXGL010000278.1:0-3329 GCA_037139375.1 Bacteroidales bacterium
AAAACTCCTGATTCTCGACGAAGCAACGGCCAACATCGACACCGTGACCGAACAATTGCTCGACGAGATTCTGAAGAAACTGCCTGCCTCAACGACCAAAATTATTATTGCGCACCGCCTCAACACCATCGAGAATGCCGACGAGATCTTCTTTATCAACTCCGGCGCAGTCTCCAAAGCAGGTTCACTAAACGATGCGGTGAATCTTTTGCTGCACGGCAAGAGGGAGAGTTGAAAAATCTACTTCACCGCTTAGCACACTTAATAATACAAGCCACAGCTCACATAAGTCTGTGGCTTTTTTGTTGTGTCGTTTTGCACAAGCCTAACGAAGTGTCACTTCCCACAAAGCGAGACACGTTGTGCCTAAAATTTATATTTCCGATTTAACTATACAGCAAAGATAAAAATCACAAGTCATTGACCTTCGACAAAGAGGGTTTACTTATTTACTAGTCAATCTCTCAAATTATCTGCAATTGCAATCCTCTACCCTACCTTATTTAATTACTTACACTACCCATATTATCAATTAATAGCGGAATATATTAGAAATAACACTCCGTAATAAATGTAAATATTGAATATAATAGTACGTACAAACAAACAAATAAACATATAAATAGAAAATATTATCATTATATTAAAATTTTATATTCCTATATATCAAGTATATATATGAATATATGGAAAACTTTACATAATTATTAAAATTTACTTCAAATTTATTTTGTCATATCAAATTGTTAAATTATCTTTGCAGAAGATAAAACTGAAAAGAGTTTCAGAAGGTATTATTTAAATTTTTGGTAAAAGAAGATTGTTATGGTTATTCCGAGTGCCTCATAAACTCTTCACCCAAAAAATTGAAATCGTGGGAATTTGTTATACTCGACTAACTATGTTGTAAAAGTTGGGGATTGTGCGTTCGATTTTTTGAAACGGAAAATGGAACGATATCCTTTATAAATATACAACATAGAGAAATGTCGAAGCGAAAATCATCTTGACTGAGTTTCGCGGTTTTCGTTGAAAACGGAATCCATCTTGATTGAGATTTGCGTTTTTTGTTCAAAACGGTATCCATCTTGATTAGATTATGCATTTTTCGTTCAAAACAGAATTCATCTTGACTGGATTATGTGCTTTTTGGTCAAAACAGAATTCATCTTGATTGGATTATGTGTTTTTCGTTTAAATCGGATATCATCTTGACTGAATTAAGCACATTTAATTCAAAACGGATGTCATCTTGACTGAAATTCGATAAATTAGGACAGTATAATGAGTGCCAATTCCTCAATTTCACATTAATATATCTCCTTCCTGAACCTCCATCAGCGATGTCAATATTTTCAAATTATGAAATATTATTTTGGCACCCTGACGGTTGGCAAGCTAGGTTCACTTAGCCAATTAACAGTGCAATACGTTAACGAATCGGCAGCAGCATCTGCCAAATTGGATGCTACGTTCCTCACCTTGCAAAAGGTTACCTCTGTGTTTAGCGTTTCTATGTTACGCAAATATCGCTCTGTACTCACCTATCCACTCAAAGAGGCGGAAAGTAAACAGATGTCCAGATATTCTGCACTTAGAAAACATGTCGAAAATCTGCAACGTTCGCCAGATGCAGCAATCTGTGAAGATGCTAAGCAAATTTTTGCACTTTTCAAACCATTAAATTCGAAATTGTATTCTCAAAATCGTAAAGCAAAAAACAGCTATTTCTTTAGTCTTCTCGACTACATTAAAGATGCCAAAAATGCTACTGCGGTTCACAATCTGGGTCTCGAATCTTGGATTGCAGAGTTTGAAAATGCAGTGAATGAATTCGCACGCATCTTAATCGAAAGAGAAACAGATCGTGCGAACATCAACAAAAGCATTTCAGCTTCTGGTCTCAAAAATGAGATGATGAGTGCATTAGATGATTTTTATGCGTTTGTAAAAGGACGCGCTAATGCTACGGCTTTGCCCGAGTGGGTAGAAGTGCATCAGCAACTCGAAAAATTCTACGTAGATGCAAATCGTTCGAGAAAAACTACTATGTCTGATCAAACTAATACGGTAAAAAACACTGCAGTGTAGTATTGCCGTCCTATAGTTAGTTCACACCACTAAAGCCTTACCTGAAGCACTCTCGGGCGAGGTTTTTTCATTTACCATTTTTTATTTACAATTTACAATTACGAAATCCCTTTGCCTATTTACTTGTCTACTCGTTTTCTCGTTCACTTTCTTCATTTTCTATTTTGCAAATCTAAGGTTGGGAGGGGTTGGGGAGGTTTTATTTACAACGTCGCCATACTTGTTAGCGTTAAAAACCACAAAGCATTGATGGACTACTTTCCACACCAAAATATCAATATTCCTTTTTGTAATTCAATCAAATTTTTATTACCTTTGTATTCAGTGAATTTATCCTTCAGGTTATGAGATCTCCCCAAGTTAAAGATTTTATTCTCAATCACAGCAATCTTTTTTGGTATACTCCTCAGGAGAAAAAAGAAGATATAAGTGACGAATTTCTTGTAGAAACTATTTTGAACTACGGCGATACTGATGCCTTTATTGAATTGGTCTCTCTCCTTGGGATTGATACAGTAGCCAACTGTTTTTTCAACGCTATTAATGTAAGCGATCGCCGTAAAGGGAACTATCAGGAGTTAACTATCAATTTCTTCACACAAGTATTCAAAAAATATGCATACAGAGATTCTATCCAATGAGCAATTAGCGGTTCTCCCTTATCTAAAAAAATTTAATAGATCATTTTATTTAGTAGGTGGAACAGCTATTGCATTTCACCTTGGACATCGTCGGTCTATCGATTTTGATTTGTTTACAGCTTCCGATTTAAGAAAATCCAGGATTAGAAAGAATTTATCGGAAATTCCATTTAAACAAATTCCAATTTTTGAAGACTTTGATCAATTGCATGTATTAATTAATGATGTCAAATTCACCTTTTTTAGTTATCCCTACCAAATAGAGCATTCGATTAAGTTAGATTCTTATATTACAATTCCATCTTTACTATCATTGGCTGCCATGAAAGCCTTTGCACTGGGTCGAAGATCAAAATGGAAAGACTATGTCGATTTGTACTTTATCATTCGCGACTCTTTCTCCATCACCGAAATTAGTGAAGTCGCTAAATCAATCTTTCCAAATCAATTCTCCGAAAAACTTTTTCGCCAACAATTGGCTTTTCACAAAGATATTGACTACAGCGAACCTGTTGAATTCCTTGTTGAACCTGTTTATGACGATGTAATCAAATCTTTTCTGTTAGATGCTGCTACCAACATCTTATAACACCGCAT
>JBAXGL010000279.1:0-3324 GCA_037139375.1 Bacteroidales bacterium
AATCCTGCCGAAATGGAGTATGGCTCGATGATTTGACCATCTTCCGTTTGCATCAACAGCGTTTGGCTGCCGTGGATAATCCCTTTTCGTCCGAGGTGGATGGTTGCTGCCGATTCGCCGGAGTCGATGCCTAAGCCTGCTGCTTCGAGGGAAATGATTTTCACCCGTTCGTCGTCGAGGTAGTGGAAGTAGGTTCCGGCAGCATTGCTACCACCGCCCACACACGCCACGAGGTAATCGGGGTAGTCGCGACCCTCTTTTTCGAGCAACTGTTTTTTGATTTCTTCGCTAATCACTGACTGAAAACGCGCCACCATATCGGGGTATGGGTGCGGACCGACGGTCGATCCGATGATATAATAGGTGTTTGCCGGATTGCTGCACCAATCGCGAATTGCTTCGTTGGTAGCATCTTTCAGCGTTTTGTTTCCGCTTTGCACCGGGAATACTTTGGCGCCGAGCATCTCCATTTTCTGCACGTTCAGTTTCTGACGAGCCACGTCCACCGCACCCATGTAAACCACGCATTCCATATTCATCAGCGCACAAACGGTCGCCGTTGCCACACCGTGTTGTCCGGCACCGGTCTCGGCGATGATGCGGGTTTTACCCAATCGACGCGCCAACAGAATCTGACCGATGGTGTTGTTAATCTTGTGTGCGCCGGTGTGGTTAAGGTCTTCGCGTTTGAGGTAGATTTTTGCTCCGTATTTCTCCGAAAGGCGTCGAGCCAGATAGAGTGGCGTAGGACGACCTACGTAGTCGCGCAGCAATTGCTGAAACTCCTCTTGAAACGACGGCTCGCTCATAATATCTAAATAGGAAGTGCGCAAAGTTTCCACATTTTTGTACAGAATTTCGGGAATGTATGCTCCACCGAATTCTCCGTAATAACCTTCTTCGTTGACGTTGTAATTCATATTTTTTTGGAGGTTAAAGGAGTAAGCGGAAGATATGGGGAGTTAAGAATATAACATCCATAATTTCAACTTTTACTCTTTGTCTTTTTAGTTTTATTCTTTGTTTTGTTGTTTTAATCTATCGAAACAAACGGGCGAAAAAAAAGCCCGTCGTGAGTGCGACAGGCTTTTGTTATTTTTACACTTAATTCAGATGTAAATTTGGCAAAACGTTAGCGGCTCACGACTGTTGAAGTTGTAAGTGCCACCACCAAAATTTGTTTACTGAAGAAAGATTCATTGTTTCGTTTTGTTTAACTTGGTTGCAAATGTAAAGTATGTGAACCTAATATGCAAGCATTTTGATTTTTTTTTGAGATTTCGCTTAAAATTTCATTGTTTCTACTATTGTTTCACCCGTATTGGGGTTTTTCCCAAAAATATCTATTGCCGATATTTTGGGTGCTAAAAAGGTGCCACCATTGTTATGTATGAAAATTCGGAACACCTCTATTTTATCTTTCCCCGAGTTTGTGTAAACTTTGAATTGCCCTTTAGCATCTTTCTTTAGTTCAAAATTTCGTTTGTTGGACGATGCAAATTGAAAGAGCGCATAATCTTCAGATTTGGTCAGGAATTTCAATCCATATCCAAATTTATTTTGAATCCAAGTTAGCGGTTCTACTTTGTTGCCATTGCTTCGCTTCAACCAATGTATGTCAATTGGATTTTCGGAGTCAAGTCTGTTTTTGTCATTTAGATTTACAGAATAGAATATCTGATTTTTGTCCATCGTGCGTTCAAGCATAAATAACGTATTGCTTGAGCCATAAGATTCTGAAATCTCCGCAAAAATAAATAGCAACGATAATAGCAGTTTATTACGAAAATTATACCCAATGTTTTTATCCATTACTTAAACTTTAAAGCTCGCAATAATTACCGTCGTTTGTCAAGTTTTTGCATGGTGAACGCCATGTCATATCCTTTTCGTCAAATAATTCCTGTGCCGTTTCTGGACCCCAAGTACCTGCCGGATAACCGTATAGCGGAACATTCTTGTCGTTTGCCCAGCACTCGAGCACCGGTGTAAGGAATTTCCATGCCTCAATGACCTCTTCTGTTCGAGCAAACAGTGTTGAATCACCTTTTATTGCATCATTTATCAGTCGTTCGTAAGCCGATGGAATGCGTTGAACCGTCAAATCAGAATAGTGGAAATCCATGTTGACTGTTTGCACCTCAAATCCTGCACCAGGTGTTTTCATGCCAAATTTCAGCAAAATCCCTTCGTCTGGCTGAATGCGGATAACGAGTTGATTTTCAGATTGCACCGTCGATTCGTTTGTGAACAGAAAGTGCGGTGTAGGTCGAAAGTGAATCACCACTTCGGTCACTCGTGTCGGTAGTTTTTTGCCCGTTCGGATGTAGAACGGCACACCACCCCAACGCCAGTTGTCGATGTAGAATTTGAGTGCGGCATACGTTTCGGTGTTCGACAGTGGATTTACTCCCTCTTCTTCTCGGTAGCCTTTCACAGCTTCGCCTTTCACTTTCGAATGCATATATTGTCCACGAATAGCGACCTTTTTCACCTCTTCGCACTTGATGGGGCGAAACGATTGAAAAACCTTCAATATTTCATGACGAATGGAGTCGGACTCCAATGAGGTTGGTGGCTCCATTGCCGTGAGTCCGACCACTTGCAAGAGGTGATTTTGCACCATATCGCGCAAAGCACCCGAACCGTCGTAGTAGTTGCCACGTTTTTCCACACCAATGCTTTCGGCAGACGTAATCTCAACATGATGGATAAAATTTCGATTCCACAATGGTTCGAAAATCCCGTTCGAGAAGCGTGCCACCAACAGATTCTGAACAGTTTCTTTACCTAGATAGTGGTCGATTCGAAAGAGTTGCTCCTCTTTCCAATCCTGCATCAGTTGGTCTTTCAGCTTCAATGCCGATTCCAAATCATAGCCAAACGGTTTTTCGATCACCAATCGCTTCCAGCCATTCGTTTGCTTATTGAGGCTTACCGACGCAAGGTGTTGTGGGATAATGCCGTACAAACTTGGTGGCGTAGAGAGGTAAAATATAGTATTATGGCAAATATTATTCTCTTTGCGAAGCTGCACAATGCGCTCTTTCAGCGACACATAGGTCGCAGCATCGTCAAATTTAATGGGTTGATAATATATTTTTTTGATAAAATCGTCAACCCGCGAAATGTCGTCAATCTCCTTAAACTCTATAATTGATTCCTTCATGCTGGTGCGAAACGCCTCGTCGGAAAACACAGAGCGCGAAGTGCCCAACAATGCGAAGTTATCAGGTAGCAGATTCTGAACAAATAGAGAGTAGAGCGCTGGCACTAACTTACGTTTTGTAAGGTCGCCCGATGCTCCGAAAATGACGTATATCA
>JBAXGL010000280.1:0-3315 GCA_037139375.1 Bacteroidales bacterium
AAGGGTCTCGTTCACTCCCGGAAACAGATGCGTCAAGTCTAAAGCAACCTCGTTGAAATGCTTTCTGTAGAGGTCGCCTGCCTCAGGAGCTTCTTCAGGAGCGAGACCAAGCCCCATTTCAATTGTACGCCGCAACGGCAAACCGATACTTCGCCTTGCTCCATCCCTGTCAAAAGCCGGAATCCCCAGATCCTGAGCGACAAGCTGTAGAGACACCATAATGCTCTCCTCGCTATCAGCCAAGGTCCCGTCAAAATCAAAAACAAGAAGTTTGTATTTCACTCTTTTTCATCGTACTTCATGCAATGCTCGCCACCCTATGTTTTATTCAGCCCCTTCCTGACTTATCCTGAATATACCAGTCAGACCTTGAAAAAAAACGCCAGCAAGGGTTCCAACCCAAGAGTTTCTGCTGCTTTGCCAATCGGGTTTCCGACATCCATTCACTCGTTATCATCAAGCACAATAGCCATCCGCTCGATTCCCCGAACCATCACATGATGCAAAGCACCTGCACGCATTCAACCGCTCCCCTTGGCATATGCTTTCCCCTTATGGATTCTTTGCCAATAGCTTGTCGATCGGTAAGAGAGAAAATCAATTTTTGCTCACAGTATTCACTTACCTCCTCAAGAATGTTCAACACGTTATTCCCGCGCATCACTATGTTGTGCTCAAGATGAGATTTTTTAGGAACAGATCAACGATCGTAGCTGTTCCGAGGAATTGTCTTGTCGTGCATTCGTGCCGGTTAAGAGTTTTTAGAGGTAAATATACCTTTTCTTGTTTGTTTTTTGACGAAATAATTCTTATAATAGAGGTAAAATTACCTTTATTATGATTAGAGATATCTTAGAATATAGTTTGAACTTACCTGAAAGCCCTTCATTGAAGGAGATTTTCAATGAGAAACTACAGGAGTTTGGATTAAGCAAAACACAGTTTGAAAAACTAGCTAATATTCAACGTAGGAGCCTTGATGGAATATTAGATAAGACATCTAAGCAAACTGATGTAAGCAATATTCTTAAATTAGGAGAGTTTTTGGGTATGCCATTTGATAGTCTGTTGGCATATCATTTAAAAGATCGGCCAGTTGAAGAGATTAAAGATTTGCAAGACTCTATTGAAATAACTTTTATTAATCGATATTTCGATCTTAAGACTTTGTCTTCACTGGGTTTTGTTGATAAAAAATTCACTGTTGATGAACTCAAGAAAAGAATATGTAAATTTTTTAAGCTGTCATCGATTTATGAATATGAAAGTAAATTAAATGAAGCGTTGTATAGCAGAACAAAAAGGTCTTTTAATGATAAAATGAAAGACTTTTGGATAAAGTCTTCCTATAAATACTTTGAGCTGATTGATAATCAAAATAAATATTCAAGGGAAGCCTTAAAAGAATTAATACCTAAGATTAAGCCATATACTCAAAGTGTTGATAAAGGTTTGTTAACTGTTTTTCGGGCTCTTTATAATGTAGGCGTCACAATTGTGTTTCAGTCAATGGTGCCAAAAACGCAGATACGCGGAGCAACTTTTCTAGTAAATAATAAGCCTTGTATTGTTGTGACTGATCTAAAAAAAAGTTATCCAACTATATGGTTTTCCTTATTGCACGAACTCCACCATGTTCTTTTTGATTTAGAAGAGCTTAAACAGATACGATACCATTTAACAGGAGAACCAGACCTGTTTTTGATTCATGAAGACAAGGCTAATGAATTTGCGTCGGAATATCTTATTTCTGAAGAAAAAATGAGATATATTGAGCCATTAATTCATAATCACCTCATGGTATGTAAATTTGCTAAAGAAATGCAGATACATCCATCTATTATATATTCTCAATTCCAGTATAGGCAACATGAGATTGGTAATAATTATTGGGGTGCATTTACGGAACACTTTCCTAAAATTGATTCTTTAGGAGAAAGCTTAAATAAGTCTAATTGGGATGTCGAATCATTAGAAGTAGCTGCGCAAAAAATCAAAAACCTTTTAACGGTATAGCATGAAACAAAAAAGTGAAGTCCTCGGTAAAAGTCAGCTTTCAAAAGAAGATTTAGAGAGGTATGAGATTCTACAAAAAGCTGAAGAGGTTAAAGGCGAGCAATTGTCTATTAATTTAGATTCTGGATTAGTAGTTGAAAATGAAGCGGAAGCGCTGATGTCTAAAAAAATTGATGATCCGGTCGAGAAGTTCCAACTTTATTACAATGGGCTTAGAAAAATGCTATTAGATTTTCTCCCAAAAGGCATAGATCATGAGCAGGCTCGAAATATGATTTATGATGAAAAAAATATCCTGATAAATCGTGGTGCAAAAAAAAACGAGAAAGGGCTTCGGGGAAGTGATGGTAGAATGGCACATTTGGATGATTTGGAGATGGCTATACAAATCGTTGCCTTATGGATTGCAAAAAAAGGGTCGTATTGGGATCTGTATAAAGCCTTTTGGAATAAGAATGAAGAAATTGGGTATGGCCATCAAAACTAAATTTTAGACTAAAGTACCTTACTAAACAGATTTATTTTAAATCAAGGATTCGTTCCATGCGTGTGTACATTTTCCACCTAAGAAATTGGATATTTAGAAAATTGGGTCAAGAACTGGCATAGAAAGAATCAAATGATATTTTTACTTGAATGCGTGGACATACCTTCAAGAAGTTCTGAATCATAATTTTTCGAATACTCTCCCGTGTTCGGCTAACTTCTGAAGTAGGGCATTCAAGTAGAATCGCATCATGCATTGGAACAAGCAACCTACAATTTGGAAGCTCTACAACAAGATCACAGAGTGCTTTCTTGAAAATACCTGAAGCAGTGGATTGAATTACGTGGTTTGGAGCCCATCGAGCAATATCCCTATCAGAGTCATCAGATGAAACCCTACGGATATAGGAAAATGGTCCTTTGGCCAACCCACTACTCTTCGTTTCCGTAACGGTGTCTGACTTCCATTGAGTCACAGTAGCGAATTGACTGAAGAATTGGTCGGCTGCCTTTCCAGAATCCGCTCCGAAGCGCTGGATAATTCTTCGTCTTATATTCTCTTTAGTCATTCCATATACAAAAGAAAGGAACAATTCCTTAGCAATTTTGCGCGTACACGAATTGCCGATTTGAGCCGCAAGGCCAGCATAGACGTCACCGGAATTGTAGAGTTCTATCAGTTTGGAGTCGCCAGAAAACGAGGCCAAAATGCCCGGCTCAAACTGACAATAATCGGCATAGATAAAAACATGTTCTGGTCTAGTGTCACGTCATGCATCAATTGACGGATAAAGATGCAACAGTTTGATTCTC
>JBAXGL010000281.1:0-3289 GCA_037139375.1 Bacteroidales bacterium
CAAAATGTCTATAAATTAGCCGAATAGCAACTGTTTTTTCATAATAATAGTGAGTCAATCGATTTGATTCACTATTTTTGTTTTCACAAAACTTAAGATATGACCTCTATTTACGATAAACAGCTGAAAAGTACAATTCTAATTGTTACAATTTCCATCATTTTAGTCTCCACGTTTCTATATTTTTCTCACAAATTAGTGGAAGAACTTTCAGCGGAGGAACATACCAAAGTGGAGATTTGGGCAGAGTCTATGCGTATACTTTCCACAGAGTCGGGCGAGGGAGATATTCCCCTTATTTTGAAGGTTTTGCAAAGCAATAATACCATTCCAGTCGTTTTGGTTGACGAGCATGATAATGTACAAACATTTAAAAACATTGATATACCTTCGAGAGATTCAGCGAAATTCTTAGCGAAAAAAGTACAAGAGTTGAAAGCCATTGATAATAAAATTGTCATTCCACTGAGCAATGTATCGTCTCAATATCTCTACTACGACGACTCCACGTTGCTCAAGAAGCTGTCTTACTATCCATATATCCAGCTTTCGGTAATGACCATTTTTCTTATCATCGTATTCTTTGCGCTCAAAGGGGCTAAACGTGCGGAGCAAAATCAACTTTGGGTAGGGCTGTCAAAAGAGACTGCACACCAATTAGGCACGCCTATTTCATCCTTAATGGCATGGGTCGAACTTCTGAAAATGAAAAATGCCGATGCATATTTGTTAAACGATATGAGCAAAGATATAGACCGGTTAAAGATTATTGCAGAACGATTCTCAAAAATTGGATCAAAACCCGAAATTATTCCTGTGGATATTGTGCCGACTTTGCAGCATGCCGTAAATTATATTGCTAAAAGAACATCCGCAAAAGTTGTTGTTGAAACTCAACTTCCAGACGAAGCAGTCATTGTGAATTTGTGTGTTCCTTTGTTTGAATGGGTAGTCGAAAATCTTTGTAAAAATGCAATCGATGCCATGGATGGGATGGGCAAGATAACACTTTCGCTCTGGACAACACCCGACGAAATGGTTATCATTGAAGTTGCGGATACAGGGAAAGGTATTCCGAAATCGAAATTCAAGACCATATTCAGACCAGGCTACACCACCAAATCACGCGGATGGGGACTTGGATTGACACTCGTAAAACGTATTGTTGAAGAATATCACGAAGGCAGAATATTTGTGAAATCATCAGAATTAAACAAAGGAACGGTTTTTTGCATTGAATTAAAAATGATAAACTGATGTCAAACAACCAAAAAAAGTACGGCAAATATGGCTTACGTCACTTTTTTTTGTACTTTTGCGCAGTTTTAGCAGTATAAGCTTTGGGAAAGTTCGATATATATAACATTTCGTTAAAAGGACATCAAGCGGACGTACGTTCATTCGACTTCCAACTTGACAACGATTTTTTTAAGAAAATTGATGGAAACGAGGTGCAAAAAGGCAAACTCACCGTGCAATTAACTGTAAAAAAGACAGTTACTGCTTACGAATTCCTCTTTGCAATTAATGGAACGGTACTTGTACCATGTGATCGTTGCCTTGATGAATTGGAAGTTGCAATTGAAACAACTGAAAAACTGTTCGTAAAACTCGGCAAAGAGTATACTGAGGAAAGCGACAACATTATTGTAATTCCCGAAGAAGAAGGTGAAATCAACTTAGCTTGGTTTATTTACGAATTTATTGCACTTTGCATCCCGATGAAGCACGTTCACGGGCCTGGTAAATGTAATAAAACAATGTCTACGAAGCTTAAAAAACATAGTGCAAAAAGTGAAGATGATGATGATAATTCTTTCGAATTTGAAGAAGTAGAAGAAGAGTCAGAATCAACAAACTCAGAAAACGACCCGCGATGGGACGAATTAAAGAAAATTATTGACAATAATTAAAAAGTTATAGAAAATGGCACATCCAAAGAGAAAACAATCGAAATCGAGAACTGCAAAAAGAAGAACTCACGATAAAGCAACTGCACCTACTATGTCAGTATGTCCTAATTGTGGCGCTTGGCACATCTACCACACAGTATGTGGAGAATGTGGTCACTACAGAGGTAAATTAGCTATCGAAAAAGAAGCTGCAGTATAATTTTGATTATACTCGCATTTCGCTTCTTAAAAATATAGCCCTAAAAGAGACTATTTTAGGGCAATTTTTTTAGCATATTTCTCTCCTAAAACAGCGTTATGAAAGATTTGAATGCCGTAATTACCGGCGTAGCATTCTACGTACCAGATTACATCCTCAATAACGAAGAGATTTCGAAAATGGTGGATACCACTGACGAGTGGATAATGACTCGCATTGGAATTAAAGAACGTAGAATTTTGAAAGAAGAAGGTGCTGGGTCTTCCTATATGGGAGTTCGTGCTGTAAAGTCTTTGCTAGAAAAGACTTCGACCAAACCCGATGAGGTAGACCTTATTATCTGTGCCACCTCTACACCTGATTATACATTCCCATCTACTGCAGCTATGATTGCAGAAGGGAATAACATCAAAAACGCATTCGCTTACGACATTTCAGCAGCTTGCTCTGGTTTTTTGTTTGCATTGGAAACTGCTACAGCGTTTATCAAAGCAGGCAGATACAAGAAAGTCATCGTAATTGCTGCAGAAAAAATGTCTTCTATCACCAACTATACAGATCGCACCACTTGCCCGCTTTTTGGCGATGCATCGGCCTGTGTAATGGTCGAACCGACTGAAGATCAGTTTGGTGTAATGGACTCCATTTTGTGTACAGATGGCGTTGGAATTCCTAATTTGCAATTGAAAGCAGGAGGTTCGGCTTGTCCGGCATCTCACGACACAGTTGACAGCAATATGCACACGGTATATCAAGAAGGTCAAATTGTTTTCAAATATGCAGTATCAAGAATGTCGGATGTTTCTGCCGAAATTATGGAGCGCAACAATCTGACTCACGACGATATTTCGTGGTTTGTACCTCATCAGGCAAATATGCGCATCATCGATGCCGCTGCCAACCGAATGGGACTTGAAAAAGAAAAAGTAATGATCAACATTCAGAAATATGGCAACACCAGTGCGGCGACACTGCCACTTTGCCTTGCCGAATGGGAACCGCAACTCAAAAAAGGAGACAATATCATTCTCTCTGCTTTTGGTGCAGGATTCACCTGGGGAGCCATCTATCTGAAATGGGGATACGACGGAAAATAATTTTAAAATATTTCTCAAACAGAACGCATCTCTTTCGGGATGCGTTTTTTGTTTATCTTTACGAATAAATTTATCACTTC
>JBAXGL010000282.1:0-3284 GCA_037139375.1 Bacteroidales bacterium
ATATTTTATGCTCCCAACTCTGACAGGAAACGTTCTGCATCGATAGCTGCTTTACATCCACTACCCGCAGCAGTAATTGCCTGACGATAGACAGGATCTGCTACATCGCCAGCTGCAAACACACCTGGCAGATTTGTTTTGGCCGTTCCATTAAACGTAATAATATAACCATTGTCATCTAATTGTAATTGTGGTTTGAAGATATCAGTATTTGGTTTGTGTCCAATTGCCAAAAAGAATCCATCAATCTTAATATCTACATTTTCTTCGTCTGATTCACCTTTACGCTTTACGAGATGAGCACCCTCTACACCATTTTCGCCAAATAAGCCAAGGGTTTCATGCTCAAAAAGAACTTCAATTTTTGAATTTTCTAACACGCGGTCTTGCATAATTTTGGACGCACGAAGAAAATCTTTACGAACAATTAGGAATACTTTACTTGCAAGATTAGCTAAATAAATGGCCTCTTCGCATGCAGTATCACCACCTCCAACAACCGCAACAACTTTCTTACGATAGAAAAATCCATCGCATGTTGCACAAGCAGAAACGCCCATACCTGAATACTTAGTTTCATCTGGCAATCCAAGATACTTGGCTGTGGCACCTGTTGCAATAATCAATGTTTCGGCTTCAACAACGGTTGTTTCGTCAATTGTCACTTTGTATGGTCTTGCTGATAAATCAACAGCCGAAGCTATTCCATAACGCACATCAGTGCCAAATCTTTTTGCTTGATTGCGTAGATCTTCCATCATTTCTGTACCGGTTGAGCCATTCGGATAACCCGGGAAATTTTCTACTTCTGTAGTCGTAGTCAACTGTCCACCAGGCTGAATTCCTTCGTATAATACAGGTGAAAGGTTAGCTCTACTTGCATAGATAGCTGCCGTGAAACCTGCAGGGCCTGAACCTACAATCAAACATTTTACTTTTTCGTTCATATAGTGTTATTATTTATTCTCGATTTATCGTAAATCTACGACTTCTACTTTTGGAAATTGTTTCGGGTTAAAAACAAATTGATTATCCGTGTAGTTCATTCCCGACTTATAATTAGTAATATTTATCTTTTGATGATTTCCATTTTTATTCTGGATAAAAATCAAAGTAAGCACAGAACTCTTTTGGTCAACATTGACCGTAATTTTAGTGATATCTTGCTTCGGTCTCGATGGAATTAAGTCGATGATATCCACCATTTTACCATTTACAAGTTTTGCACTAACATATTTGCTATTGAAGCCCTTATGATAAATCTGAAACAACGATGCCGGATTTACCGCATCTTGCTCGGCTTCTGACGGAGCAGAGAGGGAAACTTCTTCGGTACCATTGGGCAAAATCCACTGATTCTTACCATCAAACCACAATTCAGCGTCGTCGGTGGAGACTCTGAATTTATTCCCCTTCATCTTGATTGTGCCTTTTTCATTGCTGACTATTTTGTTTTTCTGGTAAATGGCAATTTCAAAATCGGCAAAAACGGAGTTCGATTTTTGATAAACTTCTCTTGCTTTGTCTAGCACCTGAATGGCTTTGGGGTTTTGCTGAGCAAAAGATTCAAATACAAACAGACAAAATACGATGGATAATATGGTACTAAACTTCATACAAATAATTTAAAGGATTTTTTTTAGATGATGCTCGAGTTGCACTTCATCGTCCATCAAAACCTGACGTGCTTTGCTGCCTTCGAATGTACCAACAATACCTGCGGCCTCAAGCTGATCCATAATACGCCCAGCACGGTTGTACCCTAACGACATTTTACGTTGAATCAACGATGTAGAGCCTTGTTGTTGCATCACAACAATGCGTGCAGCTTCTTCAAACAACGGATCTCGGTCATTCAAATCGACGCCAGACAATGTTTTGGCACTTTCATCTCCAACATATTCTGGCAAAAAATAGGCATTTGGGTAACCTTTTTGATTACCAATATAATCGGCAACCTCTTCCACTTCTGGTGTATCTACAAATGCACATTGGACACGAACGAGATCGCTGCCCTGTGAGAAAAGAAGGTCACCACGACCAATCAGCTGATTAGCACCTGGTGTATCGAGAATGGTGCGCGAATCAATCATTGACGACACTCGGAATGCAACGCGAGCTGGGAAATTCGCCTTAATAGTACCAGTAATAATATTGGTAGATGGACGTTGTGTGGCTATAATCATGTGAATACCTACAGCACGTGCAAGCTGTGCAATACGGGCAATTGGCAACTCGACGTCTTTGCCTGCTGTCATTATCAAATCGCCAAACTCATCAATAATCACCACGATATAAGGCATATATCGGTGACCTTTCTCAGGATTTAGTTTGCGATTAATGAATTTCTCATTGTATTCTTTAATATTACGAACGTGAGCCATTTTTAATAAATCGTAGCGGCTATCCATCTCAATGGTAATAGATTTCAACGTATTCACAACTTTCGTCACGTCTGTGATAATTGCTTCCTCACCATCGGGTAGTTTTGCTAAGAAATGGCGTTCAACGTTTGAGTAAATATTAAACTCAACTTTTTTGGGATCGACCAAGACAAACTTCAATTGCGAAGGATGTTTTTTATACAACAACGAAGTGATGATTGCGTTCAACCCAACAGATTTACCTTGTCCAGTTGCCCCGGCAACCAATATGTGTGGCATCTTGCACAGATCTACCATGAAAATCTCATTGGTAATGGTCTTTCCGATAGCTATTGGCAAATCAAATTTTGACTCTTGAAATTTACGTGAAGCAATGATTGATTGCATCGACACAATCTGTGGTTCTTTGTTTGGCACCTCAATACCAATAGTTCCTTTCCCTGGTATTGGTGCAATAATACGAATGCCCAAAGCGGCTAAACTGAGCGCAATATCATCTTCGAGATTTCGAATTTTAGAGATCCGAACGCCTGCTTCCGGTACTATTTCGTACAATGTGATAGTCGGACCTACGGTTGCTTTGATTGAGCTTATCTTGATTCCATAATTTTCCAACGTTTCGATAATACGGTTCTTATTCGCCGACTGTTCTTCCATATTAATGGGCAAATCAGCTGTATCATATTTGCGAAGAAGCTCAATATTGGGGTATTTATAGGATGACAAATCCAATGTCGGATCATACGCCGCCATAGTGCTACCATCCCACTCTTCGGTATCGGTAAGTGCTTGTTCAATAATAAAATCTGGCTCATCTACATCTTTGGCGACATACGGCGAGTCATCATCTTCGGGAGCAGGCATCACAAAATCATCATCTTCACCTTGTGAAATCCAGTC
>JBAXGL010000283.1:0-3280 GCA_037139375.1 Bacteroidales bacterium
TATAATATTTCTTCATATTTCTTCTCCTTTGGGGACACTTCCGACAATTTTGCAGCGCTCAACGAGGTCGCAAAAGTCGCCGATGTACCCTAAAAAATGGAATAATATAAGTTTTTGATTACCCTACTGCCATTTTAGCAGTTTCTTTCCATATATATGGCGGTAATGGTTCCGCCAGTTCCCAAGTAATATTTATAGGTTTTGAACCAGAAAATTCAACCAAATTAGCTTGACCAATAAAAACATAAGACATAGTATTTTGGTATTCATTTACATTGCGTTCTCTCACAAAAAGTAAAATGTGTTTTCCTGTTTTTTTATGATTAATATATGATAGACCTCTGTTATTCAATGGGCTTGCTGCATTATGTGACTGCCAATGAAACAAAGTTTCATTAACTGCATAATCCTCATACATTGTTGTTGGTGAAAAATCCTTTTCTGATTTTATCAAATTTATAAATAAAAGCTCTGTATTTAATGTTTTACTATCTGCATTACCTTCTCGAATCTTAGATTTCTTATCAAAAGTACTAAAACCAAATGCGACTAATATTTGATCACGAGTGTACCTTGCGTGAATTTTTAAAGGTTGTTCATAGGGTAACACAATATCTTTTTCAAGGAAATCAATTTTGTCAATCAAAATTTCTAAAAACTCGATTATCTCTTGAACGAGTACATTATTATTTCCGATTGCATTAATACTTTTCTCTAATGACTCAAAACCACCTGCATCTTGCCAGATATCATAATGTAGCATCAAACACATGGTTTTCTCAATTTCATTTAAACCGTCTATATTTACTTTAAAATTCTTTTTTGCTAATGACAGAATAAATTCAAAATATGAGGTTGAGCTACAGGAAAGCCATTTTTTGCTTATCGCTCTGTAGATTTCATTTTCATTTGTAGTTGGATAATCCTCAATTTGTTCGGCTTTTGCACAAAGCCTTTTCCAATTTCCTTTCTTATATATCAGTTCTAATGGGATATGATTAAAGTTTGAAAAGTTTTTTAAAGTCAATGGAAGTGTTGTTTGATACTTGAATTCACGAATCTTTTTCAATAATTGATTGATATTGAAGGCAGTCGCTTTTTGAATATTTTCAAGTATAAAGCGCTTTGCTTTCTTTTCCAGAATTATTGAACAGCCAAGCGGTAAGTGTGGAAAATCATCTTCAATTTCTTTACTAATCGAAGTATTTGTTTTACCGACTAATGCACGAAATTTACCTTCAAAATCATACTCTGGTCTTGAATTTCCAACAAAGTCTAATACTGTAAGACATTCTTTGCCTTCAGCTAATCGAAGTCCACGACCAAGTTGTTGTAAAAAAACAGTTAAGCTCTCTGTTGGTCGGAGGAAGAGAACTGTATCAATTTCTGGAATATCGACACCTTCATTAAAAATATCAACTACAAAGAGGTAATTAATTTCTTTGTTTTGAAACTTCAATCTAATATCTTCCCTCAAATCTCCTCTTTTACTTACAAGATAGTCTGAATTTAATCCTGCAAGTATAAACTTCTCTGCCATATATTGCGCATGTTCCTGCGTTACACAGAAACACAAAGCTCTGACAGTATTTATATCATTTAAGTATTTATTTAAGTTTGATAATATCTCTCCGACGCGTTTATCACTCTGCGTATAAACCTTACTCAATTCGCTTGGCAAATATCGTCCATTTTGCCATGTTACATTTGATAAATCAATGCTATCAGTTATTCCAAAGTATTGAAATGGGCAAAGCAATTTTCTATTCAATGCCTCAGGTAATCTAATTTCGGCAGCTATCGTATCACAGAAATCCTTAAGAATATCTTCACCATCCATTCGCTCAGGTGTTGCTGTGAGTCCTAAAAGAATCTTTGGTTTAAATTTATCCAGAATCGGACGATAACTTTTAGCTGCAATATGATGTACCTCGTCAACTATTATAAAATCATAGAAAGATTCAGTGAGACTTAATTCTGAAATTCTATTATTCAACGTTTGAACAGATGCAAATACGTTATTATATTTTTCGGGTTCAATACCATCAACCCATAATTCACCAAAATTATTGTCACGCAATATCCCTTGAAAAGTACTTTGAGCTTGTTGCAGTATCTCTTTTCGGTGAGCAACGAACAATAGTTTTGCTGTTGGATTTTCTTTTCTGAAGTTTTTAAAATCAAATCCTGAAATTACTGTCTTACCTGTTCCTGTAGCAGCAACAATAAGATTTCGATATCTACCATGTACTTTTCTTTCTACATCTAATTTTTCAAGAATTTCTTCTTGAAATGGAAACGGTTTAATATCAAAAAACATTGAAGGTGAATTTCGATCATAACTACGTTCCTTTTTTAATGCAACTCTTAGTTTTTCAGAGTGTTTTCCCTTTTCAAAAGATTCAAATTCTTTATCTTGCCAATAAGTTTCAAACGTTTTTTTGAATTTATCGATTATATGTCCTACTTCTTTAGTAGTTACTTTCAGATTCCACTCTAAACCATTCGTCAATGCCGAACGTGACATGTTTGAAGAACCAATATAACCGGTATCAAACCCTGTATTTCGAATAAACAAATACGCTTTTGCATGTAACCGTTCACTTTCAGTATTGTATGAAACCTTTATTTCTGTATTTTTCAAACTTGACAGAAATTCAACAGCTTTTAAATCAGTTGCACCCATGTAGGATGTTGTTATCACCTGCAAATGACCACCTTTCTCTGTGAATTCAATTAGTTCTTTTTGAAAAATAACTATCCCAGACCATTTAATAAAAGAAACTAAGAAACAAATTTTATCTGAGGACAGTATTTCTTTTCTAATTTCACTATCAATTGAAATTCCAGCATTGTTACCAGTAAAAAGCTCACTTTGAGTTAAGCGAGTATAAGGAGTGATTTCTTTTAAATGTTTGTCAAAATCAATAATTCCTGAATCAATTTTATTGACTATTGCAGAAAGAATCTTAGCTTGAGTATCAATTATATTCTCATTAAAATCGTCATCATTTACTTCGTCTCTAAGAAGTTTTATGATTTTGTTTGAAACCTCAATTTGTTTTTCAATACTATCGTCACCATTTATCGAACTTAATGCCAATTGAATAACACTTACAAGATACAATGATAGCACCTTAGCGGCTTCTGCTTTGTCTAAAGAAGTTTCTTTTACAAAGTATGTATCTCTATCTATTTTATTCAATTTTGATAGAACTAACTTATTTATTAGTTCTTCATAGAGCCCTGTTGCAAATCTATTTGTTTCCATTAATTTCAA
>JBAXGL010000284.1:0-3272 GCA_037139375.1 Bacteroidales bacterium
ACAAACTTCATATCGCCAGTCGTTTCGCCCACCACATACATCGGTGCACGTTCGCGTTCGGCTATCTTCTGCACCATTTCGATGTCTTGCTCTTTAATCAGCAAGCCCATGCGCTCTTGGCTTTCATTTCCTACGATCTCTTTTGCAGAAAGTGTTGGATCGCCCACTGGCAATTTGTCCACGTGGATGATGCCACCAGTGGTCTCCACCAATTCAGAAAGTGAATTGAGGTGACCGCCTGCACCGTGGTCGTGTATCGATACGATGGGGTTCACATCGGCTTCTGCCAATGCACGAATCACATTTGCAGCACGTTTTTGCATTTCCGGATTGGCACGTTGCACAGCATTCAGCTCAACCGAGTTGGCGTAATGACCAGTCTCGACCGACGAAACAGCGCCACCGCCCATACCGATGCGGTAGTTGTCGCCACCCATCACCACCACTTTGTCGCCCACTTCGGGTGTGCCTTTCAGTGCATCTTTCAATTTGCCATAGCCAACACCTCCGGCAAGCATTATCACTTTGTCGTAAGCGAATTTCTTGGCATTTTCGGCGTGTTCGAAGGTCAGCAACGAACCACAAATCAGTGGTTGTCCGAATTTGTTTCCAAAATCTGAAGCTCCGTTCGAAGCTTTAATAAGGATTTGCTCAGGCGTTTGGTACAACCACGGACGTTCGGGCATAGCTTCCTCCCAATCGCGCGCACCTTCCGGACGAGGATAAGAGGTCATGTAAACCGCCGTTCCAGCAATAGGCAAACTCGCTTTTCCACCACCAAGGCGATCTCGGATTTCTCCGCCCGAACCCGTTGCAGCACCGTTGAATGGCTCTACCGTTGTGGGGAAGTTGTGCGTTTCTGCTTTGATGGAAATAACGGTTTTTATGTCTTTGATTTCGAAAAAATCGGGTTTGTCAGAAGATGCTGGAGCAAATTGCTCGACTACCGGACCTTCGTTGAATGCCACATTATCTTTGTAGGCCGACACAATCTTGTTGTGATTCGCCTCTGAGGTATTTTTAATTAATTTGAACAGTGTAGATTCTTTTTCAACGCCATCGATTACAAACGTTCCGTTGAAAATTTTGTGGCGGCAGTGCTCCGAGTTCACTTGCGAAAAGCCAAACACCTCGCTATCGGTGAGTTTGCGACCGATTTTGCGGCTCACTTCGTTCAGGTATTCCACCTCGTCGTCGCTCAATGCCAATCCCTCTTGTTTATTGTACGATGCAATGTCTTCGATATGCAGAATCGGGTCGGGCTGTTTGCTGATGGTAAACAACTCCTGATTCAATCCGTTGTACATGCGTTGCAGCATCGGGTCGTGCGCTGCCTCCTTGCTTTCTACGGGGAAATACTCTTCGATGCGCGAAATGCCGCTTAAACCCATATTTTGCACAATCTCTACCGCATTCGTACTCCACGGCGTAATCATCTCCCGACGGGGCCCCACAAACCAACCCGACAGGCTATCAGCCTCGATGAGTGTGGCTTGGCTGAACAACCAGACTAGTTTTTGAATTTCAACTTGCGAAAGCTCATGATTAATATCGACGGCAAGCACCGTCTGTGAAGGGTTCTGAAAGAAACGAATCATATTATTTGAAGGTTGAGTTACACGTTGTTTGTCGAACGACCTGAAAATGAAGGTGCAAAATTAACCATTTTTTGTGACGAATCAGAATAATTAAAAGGCTAATTTACACAAACATTTGCAGGATTGCATTGAAACTGAGGTTAAATATTTTTGGTTGACACATAGCGTGATCCCTTTTGTATTATACTTTCAATCAGATAATTAACGTCATTTTTTAATTATATAATAATAAATGTAAAATTGGTGGTTTGGCAACCTTCGTCTATTTTTTGCAGCATAGTTATTTTCATATATCCTTTAATGCTATTGACGAGCTTGAAACACATTATATTAAAAATAAAAAATAGCTTTCTACTAACACAATAATATTAAACTCCATTAAATAATAAAACGAGCCATTGAAACGTTTCAAAATTAATCCAATTAACTTATTTGCTGTGACTTTTTTACAATAACAAACTAATATTGTTTAACAAAAGCTACATTTTCATTTTTTGAGTTGATTAGCAAGAACTAAGTTCCGATTTTCGCTTATACAAATGGAATGAATCTTGTTATTTTCATTTTTTTAGTATAAAATAACTTCTACGGTATAATAAATATTTTCCTTTTTGAAACGAATCTGTTAGCTTTGCGGTCTAATTTTTTTGGAAAAAGCGAAACCAAAAACACACTAACACATTTTTATCTCATAATTTTATTTATCTTTGTTTTCTTATAATTTTAATTTGATTTTTTGAAAAACCATATCCATCTCATTATTAAAATCTTACACTATAAATCAATAAACTTTAATAACAATAATTTAATACAAAATGAAAGAAAAAGCTAAAAAAACCAATTTTACGGGTGTGTTTTCTTGGGCTGTTATTCCTACTGCCCTTGTAGTGGCAATCGCTGTTTTTAATCTTGTAATGGGAGATGGTTCTCACTTTATGGGTGGAAGCAATGCTAATGCACCAATTCCTGGAGACTTCTTCGGAACAATTTACAAAGGTGGATTTATCGTGCCAGTGTTGATGACTTTATTGTTGACAGTTATCACATTCTCAATCGAACGTTTTTTTGCTATCGGCAAAGCAAGTGGCAAAGGATCAAACGCTGATTTTTTAGCAAATATCAAAGCTTTGATTGCAAAAGAGCAATTGGCTGAAGCAATTGCAATATGTGATAAACAAAGTGGTTCTGTAGCTAATGTAGCTAAATCTGCTATCGAAAACTACGGTTTATTGAAAAAAGATGACGCATTAACCAAAGAACAAAAAATTGTGGCTCTTCAAAAAGAAATTGAAGAAGTAACAGCTCTTGAGCTTCCTGCGTTGGAACAAAATTTAGTAGTGATTTCTACAATTTCTACAATCGCAACGTTGTTGGGACTTTTGGGAACTGTATTAGGAATGATTCGTGCGTTTGCTGCAATGGCTAATGCTGGAGCTCCTGATTCAACCGCTTTAGCAACAGGTATCTCTGAAGCACTTATCAATACTGCATTCGGTATCGGTACTGCTGCATTAGCAATTATCGTTTACAATTACTTTACTACCCGTATTGATAAATTGACCTTCAGCATCGACGAAGTTGGATTTACAATTTCTCAAAGCTACGCGGCAAATAATAAATAATTTTAAAATAAAATTAAAGGCTATATATTATGCCCAAAGTTAAAGTAAAGCG
>JBAXGL010000285.1:0-3262 GCA_037139375.1 Bacteroidales bacterium
GTCGAAGATGACAGATTGAATGACGTTTGCAGTTTTTCGTCCCACGCCTGGCAGTTTCACCAGCTCTTCGAGGGTAGATGGTACTTCGCTGCCGTGATTTTCCACCAGCAGTTTTGCCATTCCTACCAGATACTTCGACTTACTGCTGGGGTAAGACACGCTGCGCACGTATTCGAACACCACATCGGGCGAACTCACCGCCAACACTTCGGGCGTGGGGAATGCTTCGAACAGTTTGGGTGTTATCATATTCACCCGCTTATCGGTGCATTGTGCTGATAGGATGACTGCTATCAGCAGATGAAACGGATTTGCATAGTGTAATTCGGTCTCTGCCACAGGCATATTCGCCGAAAACCAGGCGATTAGTCGGGTGTATCTCTCTTTCTGGGTCATGCGTTTGATAATAGTATATACAGTAAAACGTCAAAATCCGCAAAGTGTTTTCTTCGCTTCGTTATTCAGAATGAAAATAAATCTCGGTAATAGATGATTTCTTCTTTTCTTAATTATGAATAAATATTTATATTTGTGGAGCAAATTGATTTTGTAAAAGAATAGTAGATTTACCGTTGAAAAAACACAATCAAACCTCATGAGAAAAAAGAAAGTAAAAGCATCTTTACCCGAGGGTGTGGTCAATTATCCGAATCTGACGGGGAGAAAGTTGATCGAAGTTTTTTTTGACACGAATGGCTTCACCAAGACGCGCGACTTTATCGGTAATTTCAACCGAGGTGCAGTGCTCTATTATAAGGAGGTGGCGCCCGAGCTGTTTTTCGTGTTTTGCAACAATCACTTTTCGCTATACAAAGCTACGGAGCAGTTTGAGTTCTTGGTCGTGAAGTCCGATTTTGGCATCGACTTTCTCTACACCATGCTTCAGCAAGCACCTCGAAGCATCACTCGCCGATTTAAGTTGCCAAATGATAAACAGCTCTACGAACAAGAGTTGAAAAAAGCGATTTCAGCTAAATAACATTCAATATACCGTATATACGCACAATTATGTCGAAATCTACCATTTACCTTACTAGTCTTGTTTGCGCTATTAGCGGATTTTTCCCCGACTGTGGAAACCCAGTCCGAATTCTCTGGCAGACTTTCCACAAGTGTGGAAACCTTGTTTTGATTTCTGGACAGACTTTCCCCTGCTGTGGAAACCTTGTTTCAGTTTCCAAACAGAGTTTCCCCCGTTGTGGAAACCCTGTTTTGGTTTTCAGACCGACTTTCCCCCGCGGGGGGCGAGTGTTTATGGGCTTTTTTTAGTTCAATTATTATATAACCAGCAACTTTCCACATAGAGTTGCGCAACGAAAATTTTATGAGTATTAATAGTGTTAGATTAAAAGACCTCCGCAACGAGGAGCATTATCAACTCCACTCTGATGTTCGCGAGTTGATCGAAAAAACAGGTGCCGCACAGCTCGGCATCGCATCGCAATACACCGCATGGGCAAGTCTGCTCACCGACGAGGGTGTGGCGATTAATAAAATTATCAAAAGCTCTTACACCGAGCGGCTCATCGACGCCGATGGCGCGCGCGACTCGGTAGGCAAGGGGTTGGTGACGGTGGTCGAAGGGTCACTCAACCACTTCAGCCCTGCCACGCGCGAGGCTGCTCGAAGGGTGAAAATCATCCTCGACAAGTACGCTGGGTTCGACGCCAAGCCTTACGATCAGGAGACAGCATCCATCAATCTGTTAGTGGATGAACTGCTGAAAAGCGCTGCTGCCGACCTCGCTCTGCTGCACCTCACCGAGTGGGTTCCCGAGTTGAAAACCCGCAACGACGAGTTTGTAGCCATTGCCGCACATCGCTACGACGAAGACGAAACCCGCACCACCCTCGTGGCTAAAGAGGTGCGCACCGTGGTCGACGAAAAATTCAAGGCGATGATTAAACGCTTCGAAGCGGTGGTAGAGGTGAACGAAGACAAAGACTACTCTGGCTTCATCACTGCACTCAACCTGCGCATGGATCACTACAACAACGTGCTCGCACAGCGCGCTGGTCGCCATGCCAGCAAGTCTGCCAAAGCCGATGCTGCCACACCTCAGGCATAAACCAAACCTCCATAGCGGCGCGACGATGTGGCGTTGTGTCGCTATGGGGGATTTTAAATTCAATAAACCTTTAATAAAAAATAGTATGAAAAAATTTACTTTATCTGTTGTTCTTTCCCTCTTTGTTCTAATTGCTTTCGGTCAGATTGTAAAGCAAGGAAATTCGTGGAATTATATTCAAGACGGACCTTATCCCACTTGTCTTAAAAGTTCTAATTGTGGTTGGACTGGATTCCGTTACTCAAATTATAACTATAGAATTGGTGCAGATACATTACTCGGTAATGTAAAATATTCGACTGTTTATGAAGTGATTCAATATGCCAAAAACAACATATCGGATGATCATATTGTTGGATTTATTAGGGATGATGAAAATCATAAGAAGATTTATTTCAAATCTCAGACTTATGGTGAATTGGAATATTTGCTGTATGATTTTACGTTGAAAAAAGACTCGACTTTCACTTTGACAAAAAAGTATTTCATCAATAATCAGCCTAGCAGTTTTACGTGGTTTCGAGAGAAAGTGACTTCCGTTGATAGTATTGAAGTAAATGGAGCAAAACGATTGAGGCTAAAATTTGCCAACCAAACCAATGTATGGCTTTTTAATGAGAAGATTGTTGGCGATACATTAGAATGGATTGAAGGTGTCGGTGCAAATATGGGTTTATTTAATTACGATAGCTCAAATCCAATTAAAATTCTTTGTTTTAGCGATGGCAATCAACTCATTTATCAAAACACAGTTGGTTTAAGTTGTGATTATTTTCTTGAGCCTGTTGGCATTCCTTCTATCACGACCACCAAGCTAACCATTTTCCCGAATCCTGCGAAAGACATTGTGACAATTCAAAACAATCAGCCGATGGATAATATCAATCTCTATTCTTTGGATGGAGCAGAGCTACTGCACTTCTCAAATTTGGATGCGAAGTATCAACTCAACTTGAGATCACTCAAACGAGGTATCTATATTATAAATGTGGATGGTCAATTCAGGAAAATCATTAAGGAATAAATAATATATCAAACTATGAAACAAATCTTATTCATCGCCTTGCTTGCGATAGCTGTTATAAGCAGCAAAGCACAAGACACAACCTATCTTGATAATGCAGGACGCACCGTGAAGTCGCTGCAATTGGCAGACTATTATCGAATCGTTAAACCCGATGCGGATGGCAAAAA
>JBAXGL010000286.1:0-3236 GCA_037139375.1 Bacteroidales bacterium
GATTGATTCCGATGGCATATTCCGAAGATGGATTGATAGAAGGCATCTACAATCCTGCGAAAAAATTCCTCGTCGGCTTGCAGTTTCACCCCGAGCGAATGTATGCCGAACACGCAGGGAATAAGCGTGTTTTCGGTGCCTTCATTGATGCGGTAAAAAAGGGTTAATGCCATTTAATAAGAATAAAAAATATACGATTATGAATATTGAATCATTCAAACAGGTAGCAAAACAGTACAAAGTGATTTTTTTGGATTCGTATGGCGTACTGCGCAACTACCAAGGTATTCTGCAGGGCGTGAACGAGATGCTTCAATTTCTGAAAGACGAAGGTATCACCTACTACGTATTGACTAATGATGCGTCGCGCAGCCCGAAGCAGTTGGCAGAAGCGTTCAATTCGAGAGGAATTCCTGAAATTACCGAACACAAAATTATCTCGTCGGGTATGATTGCCAACGAATACCTGGAGAATAAAATAAAAGGCGGCACAGTGGTCTATCTCGGCACGGAATGCTCAGCACACTACATCGAATCGGTCGGACTCAACACCGTCTCTATCAGCAATGTCGACTTGGATAATACAGAAGACTACTCTGCGTTGGTATTGCTCGACGACGAAGGATTCGATTGGAAAACTGACCTCACAAAAGCCGTCAATCTGCTGCGCAAAAGGAGTTTGCCGGTGATTGTAGCCAACTCCGACGAGACTTATCCGCTGTCGAAAGAGAACGTAGCCATCGCCGTTGGTGGGATTGCCGACTTATTAGAACCGCTTTCGGAAAAGATATTCATTCGGTTCGGAAAACCAGACTCGCAGATTTTCAATTTTGCATTTGAATATGCTCAAAGAGAGCAATGTATCACCAAACGCGACATCCTGATGGTGGGCGACACACTGAAAACTGACATTATTGGCGGCAACAAGTTTGGTATCGACACCTGCCTTGTGCTTTCGGGAAATGTGCTGCACAAAAATGCTGAATTGCTGATCAATTCTACTGGTATTATCCCAAATTACATTTGTGAATCAGTGGCTACTTGATAAAAAAACGGTAGAAGTGTACTTTCAACCGTTTTTAGTAAATTAAGGTAATGAATATTGTATCAGGAGTGACCGCCAATTACAATACGCATGATGCGTAAGTTGAGAACCACAAACCGAATGGCTTGATAGATTATACACGTTCTCCAAAACTTCGTCATACGAGTTGGTTCGGTGGCATAAGAGATTGCACTATAAGGTGTTGTTTTTGTTATTTCAGATTTCATGTGTAGCGATTTTTTAAAGATGTAACACTCATTGAATTACTCGGGAATCATCCACCAGAAAGGTAATGCTTTGGCTTTATAGATGAACAGATAGTGCATGAAAAGCTTCATCCAGTGACCTGCTAATCCCACTTCACCTACAGTGTAAGAGATATCTCTTCCCCATTTCGGGTATTTCTCCCAATCAGCCACAATCGGAAAAACAGTCATCACCGCAGCCTGACCTTTCGTCAGTCCGTAGCCTGCAGAAACAATACAAGCGGCACCCATTTTTCCCATTGAGGCTTGATGCTTATGTCCTTTTGTGCCGGTTTTTATTTTTTCAACAATATTTTCTGCCACAATGCGTCCCATGACGCCCGAAGGCATTCCTGTGCGAGGAGGTGTTGGGTTGATTTGTGTTCCATTTTTGCTCTTCATCGGCTTCGACATTGGGTGAGGAGGAGCAAAAGCAATACCTGCAGCATACACATTTTCGTATACAGGACATTGATAAATTGATGGCCAATCGCTGGCTTTCCTCTCTTCGAAAGGTTTAGGCGTGTAATCGGCGTCCACTTTCATCAATCCATTGGGAGCAAATATTTGGGCAGTAATATCTTCATTGTTTTTGTCAAATGCCTTCATGCCTGCTCCTGCAAAACTTGGGATCAGCATAGAAAAATCAAACTCTTGGGTGTGATATTCTCCATCCAATGTTTCGTAATGTGCCACACCTTCTGTCACTTTTTGCACACCAGCTCCTGTAATCCAATGAATGTTATTCTCTTTGAAAATTGATTCGGCAAATATTTTGGTTGGAGTAACATATCCTCCACGTTTTACATAGGCACCCCCCATACCAAAATCACCTAATTCGTATTCATTTGAAATCCATATCAGCTCGGCGAGGTGCTCAAGTTTTCTTTTTTTAATCTCGAAGGCAATGTTTAGAATGTATTCGAACGCTGCTCCTTGGCAAGTGGCTAAAGGGTGGCCAGTGCCAATCAGGAAACGTTGATTCTCGCCTTTTACCATCTTGGCAAGTGATGCCTGCAGGTTTTTCCAAGCATGAGAAGCATGATCGAATGTACAAACTGAGTTAGAAAATTTGTCGGGACCCAAGCCTTCAGTCGCAGCAAAATTGAGTTTCGGACCTGTTGCATTAATAAGGAAATCGTAAGTCACATTCTCATCTTGGTCTCCAGATACATGTTTCACTTTTACAAATCCAGATGAAGTTTGTGTGTCTCCATCGGGATGAATGGAAACTGCGATAGCCTGTTTATAGATAATGCCTAACTTTTTGTAAACAGGTGCCAAAGGGAACTTCACCTGCTCAGGTGTCATCAACCCTACTCCTACCCAAATGTTGGACGGAACCCATTGGTAGTTGCTGTTTGGGCTAATCACGACCACTTCATGTGATCGACCTAATTTCTTTTTTGCAATGAGCGCAGCAGTGTGTCCTGCAATGCCTGCTCCTAAAATTACTACTCTTGCCATACATTTCTTAATGTTAAAACTTATTGAAATAGAATATAAATATTCGCTTAAGCGGAATTATAAATCGAAAAATGGGCGCGAGAAGAATCTAGGAATTTGTGTTTTTCAGGTCGCGAGAGAATCAAATCAAGTAATACTGCAAATATAAACTTATATCTATATATCAATAATTCTTTTGGGCATAAAATTGAAAAAGATAGGCTAATTTAGAAAGAAATATTGGATAATCAATTTTGTGAATGAAATTGTAAGTTAACGGTTGTAGTTTTCAACCAAGACAGTCAAAAATGAACAACTTTAAGAGATTGTAAGTACAAAAGCGAAGATAAACGGATTTGAAGAAATCCGTGAACTACTACTATTCCCATCTTAAATGAGAATAAGGGTTCAAATTTTTTGGAAGTTTTATGCTTTTGCCTTAAAAACCAATGCAAAGAGTTTCATCTGTTTCACCATCGACACAAGTCCATTGGAGCGAG
>JBAXGL010000287.1:0-3215 GCA_037139375.1 Bacteroidales bacterium
AAAATAGGCTGTCCGACACAACTCGAACAGCCTATATTTATTTAATCAAGAATACGTTTATTGCAATGTACCTGCTTCAGCTGCTTTAATCATCTGATCGTTTGCAGAGATATAAACCTCAACACGACGGTTTTGAGTTCTACCATCAACAGTTGAATTGTCAGCAACTGGTTTTGTAGAACCAAGTCCAGAAGCAACAACCTTGTTATTAACTCCTTGCATTTTCAAAAAATCAGTTACACTTGATGCCCGTTTTTCCGACAATGGAATGTTCACTTTATCAGAACCGGTATTGTCGGTATGACCTTGAATCAAAACATCTGTTTGAGGGTTGTTTTTTATCGAACTAGCAAACTGAGACAAAGCTGTTTTAGAATTGGATGACAATTCGCTTTTGCCAGTATTGAACAAAATACCTGAGTCGAAAGTAACTTTCAACGCTTTCAAACCATTGATGTCTACAATTTCTTCCGTTTTAGCTCCTTCAATAGCAGCTAATTCTGCTTTTTGTTTGTCCATTTTTTTGCCAATCAATGCACCAGCTCCAGCTCCAACAGCTGTTCCGATTGCGGCTCCAATGACAGCACCTTTTCCTTTTCCTAACAATGCGCCAATACCTGCGCCTAACGCAGCACCGCCACCTGCGCCCCACAAACTACCTTTAGCGGTGTTTGACATGGTGCTACAACCTGACATAAACAAAATAGTTCCACTTAACAACAATGAAACAAATACATTTGACTTTTTCATAATTAATTGATTTTTATTGGGTGATAATTTTACAAATATACTAAAAGAACAAAAAAGAGCAGTTCTTGTTTTGAGAAAAATAGTTTTTTTTCGAAAAAAGAGAATATACCATGGAAATATCACTAAATTAGCTGCTGCAATAGTGCTAATTTACATTCAGCTTATGTTTCAAACTAAACGCATCACACTACGAGCACCCGAACCAGAAGACATAGACATACTCTACCGTTGGGAAAATGATGCCGCACTTTGGCAATTTGGCAACACAATCAATCCGCTGTCGCGATATGCCTTGAAGATGTTTATTGCCGAAAGCAGCAATAATATTTTTGAAACCAAGCAAATTCGGATGATGATTGTGGAAAATGAAAAGAATAAACCAATCGGTGCAGTTGATTTGTTTGATTTCGAACCTTTTCATCTGAGAGTCGGGGTCGGCATCATGATTGATTCAGCGTTTCAGCGGCATGGATTTGCTAAAGAAGCTCTTGAACTTGCCAAAAGATATTGTTTCGAGTGGTTGCATGTGCACCAAATTTTCGCTCATATCACCGAAAATAATACCCCAAGTATGGCTCTTTTCGCCTCTTGTCAATTCGTAGAAACTGGAATCTTAACGGATTGGATTCGGTCGAAAGATGGATTCGAAAACGTGCATGTTTTGCAGTGTAAAAGATAAAACTGCTGAAAATAGATACTTCATTTACAAAAATGGGCAGAACTAATTTGTTCTACCCATTTTTATTGATAATTCACCATTTCTATTGTCGATAAACATCTAAACTGTCGACTGCAAAACTTGCAATAAACTCGGCATGACCTTTCAATTGAGCCTCACCATAGTTGATGTAAACCTCTGCTGAACGACGGAAATCTTCGCAACGTGTAGCATCTTGAAGCAATAGATAACCCATGATAATGTGGCCTGCCATTTCTACCAGTCGGCGAGCATGGAAGTCGATATACTCGTTGTCGTTGGGAGCTTTCACTAACTCTACAGTTTTCTCAAAGACCGAAGTCATTTCAATCAAGCGATTGCGAAAACTCAACAATTCAGGCGAAAAATCAAAAGTTTCATAATCGCGAACCATCGTCAGATAATTGCCAGTAGTGACGTGGCGAATGGCTGCAACTACTTGCAACTGTGTCGTTCCTTCGTAGATGGAAGTGATACGAGCATCGCGGTAAATACGTTCGCAAGCATAGTCTTTCATAAAGCCCGACCCACCATGAATTTGAATAGAGTCGTACGCATTTTGGTTACAAAACTCGCTCGACATACCTTTACCAAGTGGTGTGCATGCATCAGCCAGCTTTTGGTATTTCTTCATTTCGGTGCGCTCATCGGGAGTTAGTTTGCGCTCTTTAGCGATATCTTCAAGCACTTTATACATATCCACAAACCGAGTCGTTTCGTACAGCAAAGTTCGTGAAGCGTCGAGTTTAGCTTTCATAATAGCCAACATTTCGTACACAGCAGGAAATTCGATGATTGGCTTACCGAACTGTACACGTTCCTTGGCATAAGACAATGCTTCGCGATATGCGCTTTCTGAAACACCAACTGCTTGAGCTGTAATGCCTAATCGAGCACTATTCATCAATGCCATCACATACTTGATTAATCCCATCTTACGGTCGCCACAAAGTTCGGCTTTCGCATTCCGGAAAACTAATTCGCAAGTAGGAGATCCTTTTATCCCCATTTTATTCTCGATACGACGCACGGTTACACCACCACTGTTTTTGTCGTAAAGAAACATAGATAATCCACGTCCGTCTTTTGTGCCATCTTCTGAACGAGCCAAAACAAGGGCAATATGTCCATCACCATTGGTAATAAAGCGTTTAACTCCATTCAAATACCAACAGTTGTCTTTTTCGCTATAGTGCGCTCTGAGCATCACAGCCTGAAGGTCGGATCCGGCATCGGGTTCAGTTAAATCCATCGCCATAGTCTCTCCTGCGCACACTCGTGGCAAAAACTTCTTCCTTTGCTCTTCGTTGGCAAATTCATAGATTGTTTCTGCGCAATCCTGTAATCCCCAAATATTTACGAATCCTGCATCGGCAGAGCTAACCAAATCGGCAGCCATGATATAAGGCACGAGTGAAAAGTTGAGACCGTTGTATCGACGAGGCAAAGAAATACCCATCAAACCGGCTTTAATCAAAGCATCGAGGTTTTCTTGAGTTCCTTTTGCATAAACCACGCGACCATCGACTACGTGAGGACCTTCGTGATCGATACTTTCAGCATTTGGGGCAATGATATCTGCAACGATTTCGCCCACGATTTCAAGGACCTTCTCGTAACTGTCCATCGCATCTTCAAAGTCGATGGGTGCATAATCAAACTTTTGCGCATCGGTATAGTTACGTTCGCGCAATTCCACGATTCTCCGCATGAGCGGATGATTCAAGTGGTGTCTTAGGTTTGTATTGTCTAAATAGTAATTGGACAT
>JBAXGL010000288.1:0-3208 GCA_037139375.1 Bacteroidales bacterium
GTAATAAGATAATGAAAAAAAGAGTCGCAAAAATGAGTAAACGAGCAAACAGGCACAAAAATAAAACCTCCCCAACCCCTCCTAAGGATGGGCTTAAGCATATATCGGCAAACTGTATTTGTAAATAGTAAATGAATAAATGGTAATTTGAGTGGACAGGTAAACGAGTAGACGTATGCCGTAGTTGTAAATGAATTGATAATCTATAAACTAATTCTGATTGAAATTATTAATTACATGAATAACATGGTTAACATCTTCCTCACTAATGACAGGACTCATCGGTAGACTAAGTTCTTCATCATGAATAATTTCCGTGACAGGAAAACACAATTGATTCCATTCTTTATAACAAGCTTGTTTGTGCGGTGGAATAGGGTAGTGAATAACTGTTTGTATTCCATTTTCGGTTAAATAAGATTGCAACTGATCTCGATACTTGGTGCGAATGGTGAAAATATGAAATACATGTGCATCCCAATCACTTACGATTGGTAAAATAATATCGGGATGTGTAATGTTTTCAATATACATTTTAGCCATTCTTCTCCGGTGGTTGTTGTCATTATTGATGTATTTGAGTTTTACATCTAAAATGGCAGCATGAATTTCGTCTAATCGACTATTTAATCCGATATAATCAAAAATGTATTTTTTGGATGAGCCGTAATTGGCTAAAACTCGCACCAAATTTGCAATCTCTGGATCGTTGGTGGTCACAGCCCCAGCATCACCAAAAGCTCCCATATTTTTTGTAGGATAAAAACTATGTGCCGCTGCATCTCCAAGAGATCCTGTCAATCTATTGTTGTATTTGCACCCATGTGCCTGTGCATTATCCTCAAATAGGTAAAGATTGTATTTATCGCATATTGCCTGAATGCTTTCAGAATAAGCACATTGTCCATACAAATGAACAATCATTATACCTTTTGTTTTAGGTGTAATGTGTTGGATTATTTGTGTTGAATCGATTTGATAGGTGTTAATGTCTGGCTCTACTAAAACGGGGGTCAACCCATTTTCGGATATGGCTAATATCGTGGCAATATATGTATTTGCTGGAACAATTATTTCATCACCTTTGTCTATTTTTCCTAATTCGATATAGGCTCTGAGAATCAATCTCAATGCATCTAATCCGTTGGCCACCCCCACACAATATTCAGATCCGATGAATTTTGCATAATTAGCTTCAAAACTTTGATTTTCGACACCTTGAAGATACCATCCTGATTCAATAACCCTAGTAACGGCCTCTTTTATTTCTGTCTCATATTTTGCAGTTAATTGCTTGAGATCAAAATTTTTTATCATAAAACAAATTTTAAAAAGTCGTCGTACTCTCTGATGTAATCATCAGGATCGTAGCAATGAGAGGTTAGCACTAAACAGATGGAACCAGACGAAAAACCTTTTTCTGCAGCCCAAACTCCAGGAGGGATATGAATGCCAAAATAAGGTCTGTTTAAAAAGACTGTTCGTTTATTTTTCCCATCATTCAACTCAATCTCAAAACTTCCACTAGCAGCTATAAGAAACTGATGACATGCTTTGTGTGCATGTGCCCCTCTATCTTCTCCACCAGGAATGTCATACAAATAAAATATGCGGGCAATATCAAAAGGGATATCTTTTGAGCCATGAATAGGTGTTATATTACCACATCTTTCTTTAATACGCGGCAATTCTATAATTGAGCAATCAAAAATTGTTTTTCTAGTTCCCATCTTGATTAAATGCTAAAAATTCGTCATAATTACGGATATAATCAGCTTCATCATAGTCAGTTGAAGCTAGAACCAAGCACAAGGAATTGGTTGAAAAATTTTGGAGCGTGCGCCACAAACCATGCGGAACATATATTGCATTATATGATCTGTTTAATGTATAAGTTACAGTATCAACACCATCATTTAAAACTAAATCGAAACATCCCGACAAGGAGATAATCACTTCGTCAAGTTGTTTGTATGAATGTGATCCTCTGATTTCACCACCAGGCACATCATAAATCATATAGGTCCTTTTAATTGGAAATGGAACGTGGTTTTCACCTTCAACAAACGTTAAATTACCTCGCTCATCAAGTATTTTAGGTAGTTGAATCAATTTTACATCACTTAATTTCATCTGTTTATAATTTTGATTTTAATTGCCAGATGGAACTCGCACATAAACATCTCCTTGTGTGTCAATAATTATTTGTCGTGCTCGTTTCATCCGTTTATAATTTTGATTTTAATTGTCAGATGGAACTCACACATAAACATCTCCTTGTGTGTCAATATTTATCTGTCGTGCTCGTTTCATGTGTTCAAATTTATTTTTTTTCATAAGGGCACATGGAACTCCATGACAAATTGATCATTCCCTTGTGAGTTAATATTATGTAATTTTGTCATGTTCGTTTCATCATTTTACACAATTAAATTTGTAATGGAGTGGGTTTAAATCACCTAAACAGCAAATTAATAAATCTAATGATTTCTTTTTTCAATTACCTCATCATAATAATGCCGTATATTTTTCACATTTTGACTGATAGAATACAAATTGACTGCAGTCTCTTGGGCACGTATTAACATGGGTAAATAAAAATCTCACTTTTTTGATACTTCGTGCAAAGATATAACTAAATCGTTATGAGTACAATATCAGATTCCAATTTCTTTTCTGTGTAGAACGCCACAATCATTAAACTGTTCCCATGTAAAAACAAAGTGTTGGTAATGGTTAATAGTGAGGTTGGTGACAATACGAAGAAAGAAGATAAATCAAAAAATCCAGATTACGTAAATATGCACGTAATCAGCGATTAATATTGAATACTATTATTGTAAAAGCACAACTTAATCACTGAGAGGCTGAACTAAAAAAAGTCACTGGCGTAAAGTGAGGTAATTGTAAATGAAACCTTCCCAATCCCTCCAAAGGAGGGCTTTAAGTATGCAGCGGTACTGAATTTGGAAATGAATAACGTTGACGAGAAAACGAGTAGACAGGTAAAAAAAATGAAACCTCCCCAACCCCTCCCAAGGAGGGGCTTAAGCATACATCGGCATACAGAATTTGTAAATAGTAAATGAGAAATGGTAAATAAATAAGTCGTATTGCGACGACCGACGTTGTGTAGCGTAGTAATTTATTGCAATGCGGTGTTATAAGATGTTGGTAGCAGCATCTAACAGAAAAGATTTGATTACAT
>JBAXGL010000289.1:0-3198 GCA_037139375.1 Bacteroidales bacterium
AAGACTCTTCAAGCAGTTTTATCTCAGTGATGTCTGTGAGTGTGCCGATGAGTCGTGTTGGATCACCATTTTCGTTGCGTTCCACAATCTTTCCTCTTGTCAGAACCCACTTATAACTTCCATTTTTACATCTAAGTCTGTGCTCATTGTTGTACGTATTGGTGACGCCAGCGAGGTAGTTATTAAATTCTGAAATAGCATGTTCCAGATCTTCAGGATGTATTCTTGAGTTCCATTCTTCCATTGTGTCACCGATTTCGTCTTCATTATACCCGAGCATCAGTTTCCATTGTGGAGAATAGAATTGCTTTTGTTTGATCAAATCGGTATCGTAAACTCCATCACCAGAACCTTCGATGGCAAATTGCCAGCGTTCGTCGCTTATACGAAGGGCTTCTTCCATCTCTTTGCGATGCGTAATATTCATTTTCAGCGCAATAAAATGAGAGATTAAACCTTCTCTATCGCGCACAGGAGTGATGGTACTCTCCTCATAATAAAGCGATCCATCTTTTCGTTTATTTAAAAACTCTCCTGTCCAAACCTTACCTGCAAGCACCGTTGACCAGAGTTCTTTATAAAATTCAGTAGTCATCTTTCCAGAGCGTAGCATATTTGCCTTTTGTCCAACCACTTCTTTTATGCGGTATCCAGTCAACTTCTCAAATGCCGAGTTAGCCCACTCGATCATTCCATCTTTATTGGTAATCACAATAGTGAGTGCAAACGACTCGAACGCTTCACTTTGCATACGCAACCGTGCATCGCGTTTGATACGCTCGGTAATGTCGATAGAATATCCCGCCACTCCAATAGTTTTGCCCTCAGCATCAATCACTGGAAATTTCAGTTTCTCGAACCAATATTCTTTTGTACCAATAATCATCGCATCTTCTGATGTGATTTCTTTTTTCAATTTTGCAACATCATTGTCTTCTTTCTGATATAATCGGGCTTGATACAGAGGGCAAAAATCGAAATCTGTTTTTCCGAATATTTCTTCTGCCTTTTCGCCGTATATTAGTCGTAAGAATTTGCTGTTTGCTCGGTTTGAGAAAATAAATTGTCCTTTATCATCTTTCATCCAGAACATCCCTGGGTGATTGTCGATAATAGCTGATAAGTAAGTTTCGCGAACCATCAGCTCATGTGTTCGCTCTTTGACCAACGTTTCGAGATTGTTTTGATAATTACGAATAGTGGCTTCAGCATTTTTACGCTCGGTAATGTCTGACACCAAGCACGCAAATTGACGGGGAGCAGGCGAAAAAACGTTCACTTGAAAATGTTTCCAAATTTCTTGGCTAAAGTCATCAAAAGTAGTGGGATGACCTGTGAGCGCTACTTCGCCGTAGAGCTGTATCCAAATATGCTCTGTTCTTGGCATCACCTCCAGCACAGTCTTTCCGATGATATCTTTGGCTTTCAATCCAGTTTGTTTCTCAAAAGCAGGATTAACGTCTAAAAACCGGTAGTCGACAGGCTCTCCAGCCTCATTACAGATTATTTCGTGCAATGCAAACCCATCGAGCATTTGAGTGAACAAATCGCTGTATTTTTTTTCGCTTTTGCGCAATTCAGACTCAATTTTCTTACGCTCAGTAATTTCCCGTCCAAGCACAATAAGTGCTTTTCTATCGCCATTCTCTTTGAAAAGAGGAACTTTTATGACATCATAAACTCTGCTATTGCCGTTAGGTTGTGGCACTACTTCTTCTACATTGTATGCTTTACCATAATCCCAAGCCATTGAATCAGACTCAATGCAATCTAAGTGAGCTTGTTTGAAAAAAGGCTGTGTCAACTCTGACAATTCCTTGTCTGTTTTTCCTAAATAATCAATATTTTGAAGGAAGAAGAGCTCTTCAGCTGCTTTATTTGCAATTTGCCACCTACCTTCATCATCCTTGAAACAGATAAAGTCAGGAGAGGAGTTAATCAGTGTGCTGAGACGCTCTTCGCTCATGCGAAGTGCTACTTCCGTTTTTTTGCGTACGGTGATATTTTGTACGGTAGTTTGTATTCCTATAATTTTGCCTTTTTCATCTTTCAGAATCCGATCTCTCATCAACACATTCAAGACTGTTCCATCTTTACTCATTATGTCGCGTTCGTAGACATCGAGGGGTTGCATTTCGCCCGATAATTTGGCGAAAACAGCCGTTTTTGATTCCTCTTTGTTGACTATAAAATTCCAAATATGCTGACCAATCATCTCATCATAAGATCGACCAAACATTTTTAGTTCTGCCTCATTAATTCGCACAATTCTTCCTTCATTATCAATCTCGTGATATCCAATTGGAGCTTTATCGAATAACGCTTTAAACTCTTCGCGGCTTTTCTCGAGCAATTCTTGTGTCTGTTTTCGTTCGGTCACATCAATCATAATGCCATTGAAAACGACTTCGTCATTTTTGAGGGTTGGGCGCGAAAGCAATTGAATCCATTTGACACCGGAAGAAGTGATAACGCGACATTCAAAATCCAATGGTTGAACATGCACAATGGCTTGCCCGATGGCATTCATAAATGCTTCTTTATCTTCGGGATAAACGTGCTCACCCAAATTCCAGTCAGGAGAATTTAAATCTGATGAATATCCAAACATTTCTTCTGCCTTTGGACTCATATAGTAGAAACCAGTAGTGCCATCTTTTCGTGCGAAAAATTGATAAACAACTCCTGATGAATTGATCGCCATATCAGAGAATCGTTGCTCACTTTCTCTGAGAATTTCGTCAGCTAGTTTTCGCTCGGTAATGTCTTGACCAAAACTTACAATTCCTTCTATGTTGTCATTAACGATGATAGGCGAAGTGGTAGTCAGAATAGTTTTGATAGATTCATCAGGTTGTTTAAGGCGTAATTCGTAGGAACATATCTCACCGTTTAGTGTTCTGTGGAAAATATCTGTTATCATCGGAATATCATCAACCAAAAGCAGTGGGATGAATGATTTTCCAAGCCAATCTTCCAACTCGATACCAGCGGTTTTTGAAGCTATTTCATTCAGAAATACAAAGTTACCATCCCTATCGATAGTCCAAATCATATCGTTTGAGTTTTCGACCAACGTACGGTAGCGTTCTTCGCTTTGCTTGAGCGTTTCTTCTGCATTCTTACGCATTTCAACCTCAACCTTGAGGTCTTCAAGCAAGTTGAGCGTAGCTTTGTTGGTCTGCATTAGCTCTTTCA
>JBAXGL010000290.1:0-3172 GCA_037139375.1 Bacteroidales bacterium
CTTGTTGTTTTATTCGACTGTTTTTTTGATGTTATTTCCCCATCAAATCTTTGAATGTGCGGCGAAGCACGGCAATCTCTGTTTCGAGCTCTTTGATGCGATTTTGAAGGGCGATTTTGTCAGTATCGATGGGTTCGGGGTAGTTGAACTGTGTGGCAAGTTCAGCAAAAAAGTTGTATTCGCACAGTTTTGTGAAGCGCTCCATTTCGTGCAACGTATAATATTTGCGCTGCATCATGCTATAAGCCGTCTGATATTTGATGCCGAGGCGAGCCGCCACTTCGAGTGCGCCCATCTGTTTGCGCTTTAGCTCGCGGTGCACCATGTCGTGTTCGTTGATTGTTGCCATGTCGTTATTCCGATTTTAGGGTTTATACAGCTCAAAATTAATTAATAATTATTCTTCAGCAACAAAATATATGAGGAATTGTTATGATAATGTCATAAATAATATGACGATGTTAGTTCCGAAAGTTTAAGTTAAAGTGTTGGCAATGATTCATATAAATCCGAAAGTTTGCCAATAAGTGTTGGCAATGAAGCAGTTAAAAATATATTTATGCCAATAAGTAGTGGCAATTATTTAGGTAAATTAATATTGATAATTGTCAGAACATGTAGGCTTTCGGTTGGTTGGGTAGATACCTAAAGTTAATAGGTTTTGGAAACCTGTTTTGGTGTGGCGGTTAAAAACCGTATTTTTCTTCCACTAAACCTTAGTAGCAAGATACAGCCCACAGCCCCTGACCTTATTACCTTATCACGAGTTGCAAACTCGCTATAAAGAGGGTTACAATAAAGAGAAAAAACCTTATTTTTCTTCCAATTAACCTTAGTAGCACGATACAGCCCACAGCCCCTAACCTTATAACCTTATTTTTTTGAATGAATGGTCTGTTGATAATGCTTCATAAACAGATCGTATTCTTCGGCGAAGGTGTGTTTGCGATGATGTTCCTTTTGTCCAAGAATATATTTACAAACCTTATCGACATCCCCTTTCGAAACCGAAAATGCAGAGCATGAGGTTTGCCAGTTAAAATGCCCATTGCACAGTTTGTTGTCGTTGATAAATCGTGTGGTTGACTCTTCGATAATGCAGGCTAATCTCTCTTCATCCATATCAGGTGAGCGCGAAACAAGGAAATGAACGTGGTCGGGATTGGCATAAATTGCATACAAGTGACAACCATTATTTGTGACAATACCGGTGATGTATTTTTCGATACGTTGTCGATTTTCTTCCAATATTACAGGAGATCGATGCAGTGTTGTGAATACAAAATGGGTGTAGAGGTTGTTGTATTCAATTTTCATAATGTTGATTTTAATAAGGTAATAAGGTTTAGATTATGGGTTGGTTTTATTGTTCTACTAAGGTTGGGGGTTAAAGGATAAGGTTTTTTCTTCCTAATCAATGAGTGGGTTTTTTATTCTGAAACCCAAACCCAGATTAATTTAAAAATGTTTTTCTGAGCTATTTCCTTATCATAATTGAGTAGTTCTTCTCGATATGTATTAAAGGATAAATAGGTTGTAAATGCAGCAATTAATGCAATGATAATAAATGCAAGCGTCATCCATAACACTGTTTTTTTATCATCAGAAAGGCTTAATAATTTTGTGTTGTCAAGACTTAATTCTATAGGATTGTACAAAATTGTTTTGCCCGTTGATTCGGGCAAAAATTTTATTTCAATTGTTTTTCCGTAATTTTCAGGGTCGTTTAAGAGCTTCCATTGTTTACTTTCAAAACCATCACTTAACCGAATGATATATAATTTGTCTTTAAGGAAAACGTCAATGGATTTGATTCTGCCCTTTTTCAATAAAGGCTTTTCTAAATGATAATTAACAGAAGAGCCTATAAAAATTCCTTTGTCAGTAATCAAATCATCCTCTGTGAGTTGCATTTGATTTATCGATTTTATTGATAAGAATAGAAAAACAAGGGTCAAAATAGGGCCTATCAATAGAAATAACCTGATTCTAAAATAGTCTGAATTTAGTTTCATTTTTTGAGAATGATTTGGAAAGGTTTTAACATTTATATTTTTACTTTCAATTTTACTGACAGGATGACTATGGAATTGTTCAAATAGAGTAAAGTTACCCCGTCAGTTATTTTCGTTATGCTAAGAATTTTTCTCCTTTGCTTCTTCGCCTCTTAGCGTTCAATTCAATCACCCCAACTTCATTGTTAGTTGCACCCGCTTTCTTTCCAAATCTACAGACAGCACCTTTACTTCAACATGCTGGTGGATGGAGACAATCTCGGTGGGGTCGGATACGAATCGGTCGGCTAGTTGCGACACGTGCACCAGTCCGTTCTCTTTGATGCCTACATCGACGAAGCAGCCAAAGTTGGTGATGTTGGTGACGATGCCCGGCAGGCGCATCCCTTCGCGTAGGTCGGCGATGGTCTTCACCGTGGGGTCGAACTCAAACACCTTGATGATGCGGCGTGGGTCGCGACCCGGTTTGTCGAGCTCCTCCACGATGTCGAGCAGCGTGGGCATTCCCACTTTATCGGTGGTGAAGTCGGCGAGGTTGAACGATTTTTTCAATTCTTTGTTGGTGATAAGGTCTTGAACGGTACATTTTGCGGTCTTCGCCATTTTCTCCACAATCGGATAACTCTCAGGGTGGACGGCAGAGTTGTCGAGCGGATTGTCTGACTCAGGAATGCGGAGGAATCCGGCGCACTGCTCGAATGCCTTTTCTCCCATGCGTGCCACCTTCAACAGCTCGCGGCGGTTGCGGAAAGCGCCGTTTTCGGTGCGATAGTTTACAATGTTTTGCGCCAATTGTGGTCCGAGGCCTGAGATGTAAGTCAGCAGGTGTTTACTGGCGGTGTTGAGGTTTACGCCTACGAGGTTCACACAGTTTTCGACAGTCTGGTCGAGCGACTTCTTGAGCATGGGCTGATCTACATCGTGTTGGTATTGCCCCACGCCAATGCTTTTGGGGTCGATTTTTATCAATTCAGCCAACGGATCCATCAACCGGCGACCGATAGAGACCGCACCGCGCACTGTCACATCGTAGTCTGGAAATTCCTCGCGTGCCACTTTCGAAGCGGAATAGATGGATGCACCGTTTTCGCTCACCGAAAAGACCTGCACCTTGCGGCTGTATTGTAGGTTCGAGATAAATTGCTCTGTCTCGCGCC
>JBAXGL010000291.1:0-3172 GCA_037139375.1 Bacteroidales bacterium
CTGCTAAAATTCCGACTACGATTATCACCCAGTCGAGCCAAATAAATTCATGTGAGTTCCAATTCATGATTTTAATATTGTAAATTATTATTTGTGTTAATCTCTATTCTGACAATTAGGCATTGCTACGGCTAGATTCTTTTCTACGCCAAACTTATAGATGCAAGTGCTTTTATACACTTTACCCGGCTCGAGGATTGTAGATGGCCACTGTGGTTTGTTGGGGCTGTCAGGGTAGTGTTGGGTCTCGAGACAAACAGCTGCTCGTTGGTTGTACACAATACCTTTTTTTCCCTTCACTTTTCCGTCGAGGAAGTTTCCGGTGTAACCCTGAACACCAGGTTCGTTGGTGTAAACTTCGAGCGTGATTCCACTAACTGGTGAAGTCAATTTCACCGCTTGCTTTGCCACATCTCCAGCGGTGTTCAACACCCAGTTGTGGTCATATCCGTTTCCGTTTTTCAACTGAACATAATCGTATTTGGTAATGTCCTGTCCGATTGGTTTCGCTGTCGTGAAATCCATTGGAGTCCCTTTTACTGTTGCAATTTCGCCAGTTGTCATAAATGTACTATCCACTGGAGTAAAGCCATCGGCATTGATATACAACAAGTGATCGGTAATTGGTTTAGACGCATCGCCAGAAAGGTTGAAATAGGAGTGATTACACATGTTAATCACAGTCTTTTTGTCGGTGGTAGCTTCAAAATCAATCTTGATAGCGTTGTCTGCTGTAAGTGCAAAGGTCACTTTGGCAGTCACATTTCCAGGGAAATTTTGATCGCCATCAGGAGAAAGACGGGTCAACTCGATGGTTGAGTCGTTCAACTGATTTACTTTCTGATACACCTGATACTGCCAGCCTTTCGGACCGCCGTGCAGACAGTGTCCAAAGTTGTTTTGAGGCAATTGAATAGTTTTTCCATCGATTGTAATCTGACCATTTTTGATGCGGTTAGCATAACGACCAATAGAAGCACCAAAATCACTCGGCACATTTACATAATCGGCAATGCTGTCGAATCCGAGCACTACGTCTTGCAATTTGCCTGCCTTGTCGGGCACCATCACAGAAACAATGCGACCACCAAAATTGGTGATGGTTACTTCCATTCCAGCAGCGTTTTTCAGCACATATAAAGCTGTCAAATCACCGTTGATAACTTTTGAAAAATTTGCTTTATCTAACCCCGAAAGCGTGAGAGCACTCTCATTTTTGGGTGTACAACCGAAGATTGCGAGCGCAATCAGCGCGATACCTACTAATTTCTTGTTCATCGTGTCTTTAGTTTAAGAATTAAGGTGTCAAAAAAAAATTCAAGGAAATTCCCCCTTATCAGAAAACAAGGGGGAATCAATCTATTGTTTTTTTGAAAATTACGCTGTAAACAGGTTATCTTCGGTAAATTTGCCGATGAGCGTATATTTTTTGTACAATTCAAGATAAACCTTGTGGTTTTCTGCATTCGGATAATACTCCTTGGCAAATCCCATACCCATTGCAGCCTGAGCATCTTCCACTTTTTCGTAAACACCTGCTACCACGGCAGCAAACATTGATGTTCCGAAAGCACAAGCCTGCTCTGATTTAGCCACTTTGATCGGCATATTCAATACGTCGGCCATCGTTTGCATCACAAACGGATCTTTCAGGGCGATACCACCAATACCGATAATCTCTTTGATTTCCACACCGTTTTCGATAAAGCGATCTACAATGGCTTTCGAGCCATACGCAGTAGCTTCTACCAAAGCGCGGAAAATGAGTGGAGCCGAACTACCTAGATTCAAGCCGGTAATAGTTCCTTTCACCAGTTGGTTTGCATCTGGCGTACGACGTCCATTCATCCAGTCCGTTGCCAACACAGTCGATTCAGAAACTGGTATCTTCTCCGCTGCTTTCGACAGTTCTGGCAGTATTTTACCCATTGTTTCGTCAATCAATTTTTGTTTCGTCTCTTCGTCTATCAACGTTGTGTTAGCCAAAATATTCTCAATCGGCCATGATACCAATCGTTTGAACCAAGCATATACATCGCCGAATGCCGACTGTCCTGCTTCGAGACCAATCATACCCGGTATTACCGAGCCATCTACTTGTCCGCAGATTCCTGGAATCAGTTTGGGACCCATTTCCTCATAGCTCGACACCATGATATCGCAGGTGGAAGTTCCAATTACGCGTACCAAAGAACCTGATTTGACCTCTGCTCCTACAGCACCTGTATGGCAATCGAATGCGCCAACAGCTACTGCTACATTGGTAGTCAGACCTAAACGGGCAGCCCATTCTTCGGTCAAATCACCTGTTTTTTTGTTACTTGGGCAAGTTTCTGAATATAGACGTTCGCGGTAACCTGCTAACAATGGATCGAGAGATGTCAAGAATTCTTCCGATGGAAGTCCGCCCCATTTCTCTAACCACATCGCTTTGTGACCTGAAGCACAACGGCTGCGGCAAATTTCGTGCGGATTCGTTTTTCCTACCAAAAGGCCTGGTAACCAATCGCAATGCTCAACAATTGAGTAAGCTGCATTACGCACGGTTTCATCTACACGAAGTACGTGCAATGCTTTTGCCCAAAACCATTCTGAGGAATAAATTCCACCTTCATAAGAAGTATAATCGATGTCCCATTTTCCAGCCAATTCGTTGATTTCCTGAGCCTCTTTGATGGCTGTGTGGTCTTTCCACAACACAAACATCGCATTTGGATTTTCAGCAAATTCGGGAGTCATTGATAACGGAGTTCCCTCTTTATCTGTAAAAACAGGTGTACTACCGGTAGTGTCAAAAGCAATCCCAACAACTTGTTCTGCTGTTCCGGCAGGACATTTCGACAGCGCATCCTTCACAGTAAATTCCAGCGCATCGATGTAATCCTGTGGATGTTGGCGGTACTGATTCGCAGTAGGAACGCAATATTTACCCTCCATCCAGCGTGGATAATATTTAACAGAAGTTGCCAGTTCTTCGCCGTTTTCGGCATTTACAATCACGGCACGTGCCGAGTCGCTTCCATAATCTAAACCAATTACGTATTTCATAGTTTTACTGTGTTATTTATCAATATGTCAATATGCTAATGCACCCAAATCGGCACACCAGCACATTGGCACATTAAATGATTTATCTCAACGCTCGGTTAAGCATGTAATAAACTTCGTTGTT
>JBAXGL010000292.1:0-3168 GCA_037139375.1 Bacteroidales bacterium
TCTTGGATAAACTGGACTGTGTTAATCATAAGATATGAATTAAGTTTATTATTTCGTTTGCTATGTTTTCGGGAGACAAAATTTTGTTTACCGCACCTAATTTCACTGCTTCTCCAGGCATCCCATATACCAGACAACTGCTTTCTTCCTGTGCAATAGTAAATGCGCCCAAATCGTGCAGATTTTTCAGCTCTTCTGCTCCATCTTTCCCCATACCTGAAAGCAAGACCGCTATTGAATTTTTGCCATAAACTTCCGATATGCTTTTAAATAGCAAGTCAACAGAGGGTCGTAAACCTCTGACCTGTAAATCTTTTGTGACTGCTAAAGTGCCATTTTGGCGTACAAGCAAATGATGATCACCCGATGGAAGATAGACAATCCCCGGCAGAGCTTTTTCTCCGTTTGTAGCTATCTTTACTGGCAACTTCGACATAGTGTTGAGCCATGCTGCAAAACCTTCTGCAAAATTAGAATCAATGTGTTGAACTACAAAAACCGGTGCTGCGAAATCCGTTGGCATCAATGATAAAATTTTGCTAAGACCTTCGGGACCACCTGCAGAGGCGCCAATAGCTAAAGCCTGTATTTTCTTGATTTTAAGATCTTTTGATTCTGGTTGATCGACTGTGTTTACAATCGGGCTTGATTTCAGTTTTTTCTCTTCTTTTCTGCGAACTACTTTAATCTCAGACATTATTTTCAAAGTGTTCAGGTATTGTCGCGAGGTCTTCGTGAATTTAGAATGCCCTGGCCCATAAGGTCTTGCAAGAATGGAAACTGCACCTGCATCAAGTACCCGCATTGCTATATCGATTTCTGATGATTGATAAAAACTGCTCACAATGACCACTGGAACTGGATTGTCCTGCATAATCTTGCGAGTTGCTTCTACGCCGTCCATTATAGGCATCAGGATATCCATACTCACCACATCGGGTGAAAATTTTGCCACATATTCGATGGCTTGTTTCCCATTTTCGGCAATGCCTACCAACTCAAAACGCTCATCGCTTTCGACTAACTTTTGCAGTAGTTTTTGGACAACTAATGTATCTTCTACTATCAGCACTTTTATTTTTTTGTGGCTCATAATAGTCGTTGAATCGTGTCAATCAAATTGCTTTTCTCGAAACTGCTTTTCACGATATAAGCATTTGCACCAGCTTGCATACCGCGTTGCTTGTCATCAGCGGTTTCGAGTGCAGTGACTAACACAATGGGTAAATCGGCAAATTTTCGGTTTTCTCTGATTTTAGCTGTTAATTCAAATCCGTTCATACGTGGCATTTCAATGTCGGAAACCACCAGATCGAAACTTTCATTTTGCAGATAATTGTATGCTTCTTGTCCATCCACAGCTGTTTTAACTAAGAATCCTGCATTCTCGATAAAATTGCGAAGTAGTGTGCGAATCGTAATCGAATCTTCGGCCACCAGAATGCTCTTTTGAACAATATTTTCTGTAGAAGCCTTATTTTCAAATGCATAATCGGCTGAAAGTATGGCTTGTGAGGTTGAGTCCATCAACTCTGACGGATTGAGAATAGGAACAATTTTCCCATTTCCAAGAATGGTCGTTCCAGCTATGTTGTTTACATGCTGAAGTTGAAGACCCAAATCTTTGACAATGCCTTCTTGTTCGCCAAGAATTTCGTCCACTATGAGTGCAATTTTACGTTGCGCTGAATTCAAAATCAACAGATGAAAATGATCTTCAGAACTTTTTTTCTTGTTTTGGTTTGTAATGCGCAGCACATCAGAAAGCGCAGCCAAAGCAATTGTCTCATTTTTATGGCATATTGTTTTTCTCGATTCCACTGTCTTAACGTCAGACGATTCGATGCGTATTGCTCTTTCGACAGAAGATGATGGAATAACGAATAGTTGCTCGTTCGTTTTAATTAACACTCCTCGGAATGTCGAAAGCGTTTGAGGTAAAGAAATAATAAAATGTGTGCCAAGGTCTTTCTGCGTTTTTAGCTCTATAGTTCCACCAAGTTTAGTTACTTTCTCAGACACAATGGCCATTCCAATTCCCCTACCAGAGATATCAGTGATAAATGGACTGGTGGAAATGCCAGAACTGAAAATCAATTGATACACTTCGCTATCCGATAGTTTATCTTCTTCGTTTGGTTTTAAGATACCCAATTTTTGTGCTGAATGGATAATTTTCGCTTTATCCATACCTGCACCGTTATCAGTAACGTGAAGTTCAATTTTTCGGTCAATATTCTGAATAATTCGAATCTCGATATTTCCTTTCGATGGTTTTCCTTTTGCTACTCTTTCTGATTTGCTTTCGATGCCGTGGTCAATGCAGTTTCGAATAAGATGAATCAATGGATCTTTTATCTCTTCCAATATTCGGCGGTCAATTTCGATAGTATCACCAACAATTTCCAAATCTATCTCTTTTTCGTATTCTTTGCTCAAATCTCTGACGAGCTTAGGGAAAATATTCAACATCGACGAAAATGGAAAGAGCAGCGTGGTTTTTACATCATGTAGTAATTCGTCAATCATCCGGTTTGCCACCCTTTGAAATTGCTCCATTTCTTTGCTGAGAAGATACAATTCGTCGTCGAGTTTTTTTGAAAATGTTTTTTCTGAAGCGAGGTATTCGGTCAATGATTCATCCAAATGACCGTTTTCAGATACAAAATCTTTTTTGTTTGCTTTTCGATATCTTTGAGCAAACTGATATTGAATGTTTTGCAGCTCATTGGTATAATATTCGAAAGTCGATTTCAGTGAAACTAATTCTTCCGATTGTTGAAGGAGGTTGTTTAGTTTTTGAGTCGAAATCCGAACCGTTTGATGCTCTACCGAGGGTTGCTTTATATTATCATCCTGTTCAATGATTGTTTCAGTGGGAATTGATTCAGTTACAATGATTGAGTTATCAGCTTCTGCTGTAGAAGTTTTATTTTCTGTTAACTTTTCTTCTTTTCGACTCAGCGAATTTTGGTGAACAAATTCTAAGTTTTTCAGAATTTGCGTGAGATTGTATTTCCCAGAGTTATTCTTGTCGTTGTTGACGTCTGTCAATAGCAGATTCAGTAAATCAGCAGCTTTATGGAATGACTCAACCATAGGTGACGAAAGGTTTGATTGTCCTTTCTTCAAACTATTGAATATGTTTTCGAGAGACATGCATAGTTT
>JBAXGL010000293.1:0-3156 GCA_037139375.1 Bacteroidales bacterium
TATGTCGTTGCTACTAAAAACACCTCTCCACTTGCTGGGATAAGATTATCGCCTCTGTTTTTAAAATAATAATGAACCAAATCTTTTGTTGATATAGTTTTTGCATCTTTAAACCCTGCGTCGCGAGCTAATGCCAGAATCTCATGAGGCGCAAAAAAACTTATCATTGGTGTTCCCGATGCATTCGCACCCTTAATCGACATTTCAATTAATGGCTTATCTTCATCCTCTACTAGGTCAATAGGCAAATTAAATGTTATAGCAAGTGTTGAGCCCGATGCAAATGCTGCAATTTGGGTTAGTGTCGAAATTATGGCCTCTTTGGTAAGGTACAGAGTAACTCCAGTGCAAGCAACTACTACCGGTTTTTTTAAGTCAAAACCTGAATTCAAAAGTTTGTCCCACCACGATGAAGTTTCAAAATCAACAGGCACAAAATGCAAATATTGAGGTACGCCAAATCCCAATTCAATTAATTTTTGTTGTTTCCACGCTAGCATATCGGGATGATCAATTTCGTATATCTGGAGTTTAGATGCCATATCAGGTCTACGTTGTGCAAATGTGTCAAGACCCGCACCGAGAATCACATACTGACTAATCCCCTCTTTGCTTTGTTCAATAATTAAATCTTCAATATAACGAGCTCGAGCCACAATAGAAGCCCGTATGCGTTTGGTAAATTTCATATCAGGGCGTTGCTGCCAATCTTCTGGTGGTGCTATCAATTGCAATCCCACCTCATCTTCGATGATATATGGCTTCTCATCCACTTGCATGTGTAAAGCTCTCCATAAAGCTGTTCTTTCAGCTGTATTGTTTGGCTTTAATATTCTATTTTCTTCCATATTCTTATTTCTTCTTTTGTGTAACCCCCTAGTTGACCGTCGTCTATTCATAGCAGGTCGGTCGGTGTATGGCTCCGCCTTCGCTCAACGACCGCTTCGGCGATCAGAGATCTCACTTTATTGTCATTTCAAAAGTTAATTTTCCACCATTCAGAATATCTTGATAAGTGATAAAGGGCTTGTTTATTTTGTTTCCGTTCAGTGAGCGGGTTTTATTGTAGATAGATTGTTCAGAAAAGTTTTTTGCTTCAATGTTTAAACTCTTGTTTTTAGAAACATGAATTCTTGCCTTTTTCACCTGCGGACTGCCTAAAACAAACTCTCCATTAGCAGGATTTACAGGATAAAAGCCCAACGTAGAAAGAATATACCATGCGCTCATTTGTCCACAATCATCGTTGCCTATCATGCCATCAGGTGTGTTGTTGTGAAAATCATTCATCACCTCATGGATGTATTTTTGTCCTTTCAGAGGTTCGTTGCTATATGCGTATAAATAGATAATATGATGGCTGGGTTCGTTGCCGTGAGCATATTGACCAATCATGGCTTCTTGACCTAAAAATTTATCAGGATTTGCAGCTTCGGTTGTGAAGAATTCATTCAATTTTTTAGTGAAATCGGCTTTACCGCCCAACAATCTCATTACGCCATTTAAGTCGTGTTGCGTTGATGTCCAAAAATATTGCCAGGCATTGGCTTCAGTGTAATCGCCCGGATTATTTAAAGGCGATGTGGCAATCAATGGATTGAATGGTGTTCGCCAATTGCCTTTGGTATCTTTGCCTCTGAAAAAGGTAGTTTCTTTGTCGTAAATGCTTTGGTAATAATTGGCTCTTTTGGAGAAAGTGTCAGCAATTTCTTTTTTGCCAAGTTTTCTTGCCATTTCTGCAACACACCAATCGTCGTAACCACTTTCTAACGTTCTGGAAACGGATTCGTTAGTCAATTTATCAAAAGGATAATAACCGTATTGATTATACAATTCCCAATCGGAATTGATGTGAGATTTTGTGGATGTTTCCACCATTGCCTTTAAAGCGTCATTTGCATCAAATCCTCTGAACCCATTTTGATAAGCTGATAGAATCATTGGGATGGCATGATTGCCTATCATGCAATAATTATCTTGTCCCCAGGCTGTCCATATCGGTAAAAACCCTTGGGCGCGGTGATGAATAAGCATCGTTTGGATAATGCCATCAATTTTTTCAGGCGCTAATATTTGCAGCAATGGAAACGCGCCACGGTAAATGTCCCAAATAGAAAGTGTAGAATAATATTGCTTATAGGGTGCAATTGCTATTTTGTCATCAACACCTCTGTATTTGCCATCCACATCGGCCATGTTAGATGGCTGTAGAAATAAGTGATAGAACGAGGTGTAGAATATTTCTTTCTGTTTTTGTGGGGCTTCCAGGGTTATTCTTTTTAGATAATTATCCCATGTTTTAAGGTTGTTTTGATACACTTTTGCAAAATCCCAATGCGGAATTTCAGTTGTCATATTCAGTTTGGCACCTTCTACTGAAACTGAAGAAAGGGCAATTTTTACTTTTAGAATCTTATTTCCCGAAAGAGAAAAGTCCAATATATAGGTTGGGGCTTTTTCATTCTTTTTCTTATCGAGAAGTGTTGATTCTTTAAATGGCTGATCAAAAGATATGGTAAAATAATATTTTCTGTTCACCCAGTTTTGCGTTGCACAATAGCCCGAAATCGTGTTGTTGTTTTCAATCTTCACATCACTTTCAACGACCAAACCATTGGAGTTGTTTTCATCCGAACCAAATCGCAAACCATGCTGCAAATCTACCAAAACCTGCCCGTTACAATCAGGAAATGTATATTGATGGAAAGCCACTCTATCCGAACAGGTGAGTTCTACTTTCACATCATCTTTTTTGATTAAAGCATAGTAGCCTACTTTGCCAATTTCTGTGTCTTTGCGATACGTGTTTTTAAATTTTTCTTTTGAAGGATTGAAAGGAAGCAACAAAACGTCTCCCATCTCATTAATACCCGTTCCACTAAAACGAGTTTGTGAAAAGCCCATCAACAGCGTGTCTTTGTATTGATAACCGCTGGTATGATTCCAACCACTATCTTTGTTGTCCATCCCGGGTTGCACCATACCGAACGGCATGGAAGGACCGGGGAAAGTGTGCCCTGTGCCGTCTGTTCCGATGAAAACATTTACGAATCTGGAGTTTTGCGCGAAACTTATCGAACAACAAATTAGAAATAGGATGAGAATCTTGTTTTTCATTTTCTTAGCAATGTAGTGCCGTAAGGTTTCTGCCATACT
>JBAXGL010000294.1:0-3147 GCA_037139375.1 Bacteroidales bacterium
TATCCTGTTTGAAAGCACGCATTCTTTTCCGAGGTGCAAATATAGTAATAATTTTAATATGCTAAAAAACATATACGGAAATTTTTCCTTAATTAAAATTAAATGTAAAAAGTAGATTTTCGTTATCAAGAATTGTCCTAAAATAGTATATTTGTATCGTCAAAATATTGGTCGCATAATTCATTAAAATTTAGATTATTAGGTATGGTCATACATAATTTGTCTGACAGCAACTCTGAGTTGTTGCGTTTTGTATCCGAAATAAGGGATGTAGAAATTCAAAAAGATAGCTTGAGATTTCGTCGTAATTTAGAACGAATTGGAGAAGTGATGGCTTATGAAATGAGTAAGACATTCGATTATGAGCCGAAAGAAGTTCAAACTCCACTTGGTATTGCATCGACTTTTAGTTCGACCGATAGGGTAGTGATTTCGACCATTCTGCGTGCTGGTTTGCCATTTCATCAAGGATTCTTGAGCTATTTCGACCGTGCAGAAAATGCGTTTGTGTCGGCTTACCGCAAATACAAAGATGCTCTGAAGTTCGAAATCTGTATTGAATACCTCGCTTCGCCTGATCTGAATGGAAAAACATTGATTGTTGCTGACCCCATGTTGGCAACAGGCAGTTCGCTCGAATTGGCTTATGGTGCGCTGCTCACAAAAGGAAAACCTGCACATACCTACATTGCTTCTGTGATTGCTAGCCAGCAGGCAGTTGATTATCTTGCCAAAAAATTCCCCGATGATAATGTGTCTCTCTGGACAGCAGCTATCGACCCCGAACTGAACGAACATGCCTATATTATTCCCGGATTGGGAGATGCTGGCGATTTAGCTTTTGGCGTGAAATTGTAATAAGCAAATGATTGCAATTCATCCGTTATTCGATATCGTCGCTTTTACTCCCGAGCTAATTTCGGAAATTCTTCTGGAAAATATCGAGCCACATCGGCACGACGAAGAGGAATTGATTATCATCACTAATGGCAATCTGGAACATTTTATTGATTTTCAGCTCGAAGAGGTGGCGGCTCCAGCGGTTTGTTATGTTCCACAAGGTAAACTTCACAAATTAATGCCAAGAATAGGCATGGAAGGTTGGGTGATTACCTATAAGAATGAGTTTATTCCCGATTCTGAACTCAGTTTCTATTCCAAATTTGCGACCAGTTCAGCCATTCCGCTGACAGGTGGAACGTGTATGAACCGTTTTTCGACGTTGTGTGAATTAATCCATGGAGAATTTTCGCATTCAAATCGAAATATGACGACGATCAACCACCTACTGAAGGCTTTGATAACCATGATTCTGACTGAACGGAAAACGAATCTGCCAAATGAGGTTTCTCTGAAGAGTAATCAACAAAACACATTTCAAACGTTTCTGCGAATTTTGGAAGAGAACTTCCGCCGACCCGAAGGTGTGCAGTTTTATGCCGACAAACTCAATATGAGCACGCGCAATCTGAATCTGATTTGCAAAAACAACTTCGATAAAAGCGTTTCGGAAATTATCGAAACACGTAAACTGATTGAAGCCAAGCAGTTGTTGCTCAACACAGATAAAACTGTTTCTGAAATTGGCTTTGAGCTTGGCTACAACGAAAAATCCTACTTTACCCGCGTTTTTCACCAGAAAATGGGCGTTACCCCGACCGATTTCCGTGATAAAACGACCAAAATGAGCTGATTTTCCGAAAAGTACCACACGTTTACCGATATGTGTTACCACCACCCTTCTGGGGTGCCGTATCTTTGCCATATCAAATTTAGTAATAACAATTTAATATTGACAAAGATGAAAAAGTTAGCAATTCTCACCCTATTGGTTGTATTGGCAACCAGTACTTTCGCTCAGAAAAAATTTACTCAAGACAAGTACCATTCAAAACTGGCTTTCAGTGTCACTCACCTGAAAATCTCAGAAGTAGAAGGTAAGTTCAAATCGTTCGATGCTACAGTAGCTGTAACGAAAGCTGATTTCTCGGATGCTCAAATCACGATGAAGGCTGATGTTAACTCAATTGATACGGACATCGAATACCGCGACAAACATTTGAAGAGCCCTGATTTCTTCGATGCAGAGAAATATCCTTCGATTGACTTCAAAAGTAGCTCGTTCAAAAAAGTAGCTCCAAATAAATATAAAATGGCAGGAACTTTGACTATGCATGGAGTGAGCAAACCCATTGTTTTTGACGTAGTGTACAACGGTTCGGCTGAGAATATGTCGAAGAAAATGAGCCACGGTTTTACTGTTAGTGGTAAATTAAACAGACTTGATTTCGGTATTGCACCAAACATGGGTAATGCAATGGTGAGCAACGAAATCGTTGTGAAATCGAACATCGAATTCACAGAAGAGTAATCTTCCCAAGAAATAAAAATTAGAATAAGAGTTGTGCGCAGTGATGATGTTATGTGTTGTTGAGTGCACAATTCTTATTCTTCTTGAAACAATCAAAAATAGCAGGTTATGAACCCACTCACCAACACCAAACCTTGTCCGAAGACAGCGAAACTACCAGTTTTGTTTGTCGGTCATGGCTCGCCGATGAATGCTATCGAGACTAACTCTTTCACCGAAAGTTGGACGAAGTTGGGTGAAGAGATACCAAGACCTTCAGCAATCCTAAGTATTTCGGCGCATTGGGAGACGCAAGGTACGCAAGTGACTGTGGCTCAGAAACCGCAGACCATTCACGATTTTGGTGGATTTCCGAAAGCGTTGTTCGATGTGCAATATCCAGCTGAAGGTTCCCCTGAACTAGCTTACGAGATTAAGAATGAGGTAGAGCACGAAAACATTCTGCTGAGTGAAAAATGGGGTTTAGACCATGGAACATGGAGCATCTTGAATCACCTTTATCCAAAAGCAGATATTCCTGTCATACAGTTGAGTTTAGACTATTATAAGTCGCCCCGCGAGCATTTTGAGCTTGCCAAAGAATTGGCATCGCTACGCCGCAAAGGTGTGTTGATCATGGGGAGTGGCAACATCGTGCATAACCTGCGCATGATTGCTTGGGACAAGATGCATGTCCCCGAATATGGTTACGATTGGGCAATAGAGGTCAACGAAAAAGTGAAATCGCTGATGTTGTCGGGTAATTTCGATGCGTTGGTCGATTACAAAAGTCTGGG
>JBAXGL010000295.1:0-3136 GCA_037139375.1 Bacteroidales bacterium
AAAGATCCTATCCGATTTCTTATATTGTGTCTGATGATTATGTCATGACCTGGACCATATAGCACATACAAAATAAGTATGGAACAGAAATTAACATAAAGGACTCTCAAAAGAACACTTTAAAAACTATCTCAAATGGTATTTTACTTCAATAATAATCAGAAAAGATAAAAGTTACTCTGGTTTTCTATAGGCATAACTGAACACCCGAAATGAAAAAGGAGGAGCCATTAAACTCCTCCCATTTCGGTATATTCTGATACCTATTCCTGACAAGTGACTACCCAGCGGAGTTTGCGTCCTCTCTAGTTTCGCCCCAGAATTAATAACATTTTGGGAAATATCGGCAACTGTACCTTATTTATAACTTTCGTTGTGAATACTTTTCACTGCACGACCTGAAGGATCATTCATCTTCTTAAATGATTCGTCCCACTCAAGCGCAGTAGGTGTACTGCAAGCCACGGACGGAACAGAAGGAACTGTGCTAGCGGCTGTTTGAGATGGAAAATGCTCTTCAAAAATACTGCGATAAAAATATTCTTCTTTGTTCATTGGTGGATTTACAGGGAAACGTTTAGCTGAATGAATCATATCTTCATCACTCACTTTTTCCAAAGTAAGGGCTTTCAACGAGTCAATCCAATTGTATCCAACACCGTCAGAGAATTGCTCTTTTTGACGCCAAACAATAGATTCAGGCAACATGTCTTCGAACGCTTTACGGATAATCCATTTCTCCATCTTGCCATCTTTCGCCATTTTATCTTCTGGATTGAGACGCATTGCTACATCCATAAATTCTTTGTCGAGGAATGGTACACGACCTTCAACACCCCATGCCGCCAATGATTTGTTGGCACGCAAACAGTCATAAAGGTATAATTTCTCTAATTTACGAATGGTCTCTTCGTGAAATGCTTTTGCATTAGGTGCTTTGTGAAAATAAAGATAACCTCCAAAAATTTCATCTGCCCCTTCCCCAGAAAGAACCATTTTGATACCCATAGACTTGATGACTCGAGAAAGCAAATACATAGGTGTAGAAGCTCTAACTGTTGTCACATCATATGTTTCAAGAAAATAGATAACATCACGTATAGCGTCAAGACCTTCTTGAACAGTATAATGTATTTCGTGATGCACAGTTCCAATATGATCCGCAACTTTACGTGCTGCAATCAAATCTGGAGCTCCTTTTAATCCAACAGCGAAAGAGTGAAGTTGAGGCCACCAAGCCTCACTTTCTGTTCCATTCTCCATTCTAGTAGCAGCATATTTCTTAGCAACAGCAGATATAATCGATGAGTCAAGTCCACCCGACAATAACACTCCATAAGGAACGTCGGACATTAATTGACGGTGTACTGCATCTTCTAAAGACTTGCGAAGAACAGCAATATCAGACACATTGTCTTTTACCGCATCATATTCTTTCCATTCACGATTATACCAAGAAATTGGCTTTTGTCCATTTTTACTGTAAATATAATGCCCTGGAGGGAATGTTTCAATTTCAGTGCAAACGCCTTCTAATGCCTTCAATTCCGAAGCCACATAAAACATCCCCAAATCATCCCACCCAATATACAATGGAATGATTCCCATATGGTCACGAGCGATTAAGTAGCAATCATTTTCTATATCGTAAAGAGCAAAAGCAAAAATACCATTCAAATCTTCGAGGAAGTTGATTCCTTTTTTTCTGTAAAGTGCTAAGATGATTTCACAGTCTGAATGAGTCAAAAACTCATATTCGCTTGCCATTTCATCGCGCATAACTTGGTGATTATATATTTCACCATTTACGGCCAATACCAACTTCTGATCTTTACTATATAATGGCTGTCCACCTGACTCTGGGTCAACAATCGAAAGACGCTCGTGAGCTAAAATTGCATTACTACTACAATATATTCCAGACCAATCGGGACCACGATGGCGAATCTTTTTTGCCATTTTCAGTACCTGTGGACGAAGCGATTGCTCATCTGATTTTAATTCAAATACACCAACAATTCCACACATAATGCTTCTAATTACTATTATTTTTAATTTGATTGCAAATATAATACATATATATCAGATGAATATTTTTTTCATCCTAAAAGTGTCAATTATTTAGCATTTAAAGGGAAAAAATCTATAATTTATCGCTCTTTGGTCAAAGAATACAAAAGTCTATGTGATTGTTCTTTGCCATTTTTAGCCTTTTCTACAAATCTCTTTAAACTCACAATAAAGACAATGTTCTTCAATTTTTGTTTGTTCGAATGCAACCGAAGTGTCGAAAATCTGTTCGATTAGATTGTTTAAGCCCTTCTCAAAATCATCGCTAAAATCAACAAAATTGATTACTTTTTCGTTTATTTTAGGCTCAGTTTTATAGTAAACATTTGCATCAAACCTACCAAAAATCTCTCGTAAATAATAGATTTGAGGCGTAATTAATTGTTCATCGTGTTTTCGAGCATACAACATGGAATAGAGAAAAACCTGCATCACAGCCTTGGGTCGATCTTTTAATGAAATATCAAACAACTCATTTACCGCACCAAACACAGATTTACCAGAACCTGTTTTATAATCTATTATTCGAACGTGTTGTCCCATTTCAGCCACTCTATCAATAGATCCTTTTAGTTTGACTTTTAATCCATTAGATGTAAAAAACAGATCATTAATTTTTTCTTCAGAATTACGATAAATGAACGGAGAAGTCTTCTTATCAATCTCAAAAACTTGTTTAACGTAGCGCTCTATTATTGAGCCAATCAGGAAGTTATGTCCTAACAATTGTTGTGGCTTGTCTGTATGAAAAACAACCTTTCGAAAGGCTTCGACTATTTCTTTTTGAATGCGAACTGTATTTTTCTGCAAGCCAGAAAGACCTTCGTCCGAAACTTCTCTCCCAATAAAGTCGTTATACAATTTTTCAACTACTGAATGGAAAATTGTACCAAATTGGCTAGCTTCCAGTTCTTCACTAATCTCCTCTTCTTCAGTCATTTGCTCAATCTCTCTGAAATAAAACTTCAATGAGCAATCAAGATAGGTATTGATTGAACTAGCAGACAATGCGCGCGCGCCACCCTCTAAGAATTGTGTCAATTTTTGAATAATTCGCTCATTTTTT
>JBAXGL010000296.1:0-3130 GCA_037139375.1 Bacteroidales bacterium
CCATATCTCATTGTTAAATGTGCAAACTTCCTGTTCCGTCTTCAAATATATTCAAGTTATAGTTCAATAATATATAATACTTATATAATACATATACAAAGTTTATTTAATGCTTATATAAAACTTATCTAATAATGTAAGTATTATCTATGTTTTTTATAAAGATAAAATTTGTTTTATTCTAAAATGAACTATATTTGTACTATGAATTATCAGCTAATGTGCTTGATATTAGTTGACGAGTAAACAAGTAGACAAGTGAACGAGTAAACAATCTCTTTCCAAAATTATCCTAGTGAAACTTCGCGTTCCCTGTGTCTTAGTCGTAAAATAATCTTTGTGTTCTTTGCGGAACCCTCTGCGCCCTTTGCGGTTAAATGGTGAATGAGTTGACGAACGCGAAGCAATTGTAAATAGTAAATTGTTAAATAGTAAATCAATAAGATGGCAATCGTAAAAGGACCAATAGTGATGACAGGTGGGTTTGGCAACGCCAGCTTCTACACCCGCCGCGGAAGCGATAAAGTGATAGCACGAACCAAGGGAGGTGCCTCGAAAGAGAAGATAAAATCGTCGCCCAAGTTTGAGGGATTGCGCTTGCAGCAAAAGGAGTGGAAAGGTTGCACGGCATTTGCTTCGGTGCTTCGCTATGCTTTTGGTGGGCTACACCGACTAGCCGATTATAACCTAACACCCGTGTTGAATGGGTTTGCCAAGAATCTGCAAAAAACAGATGTGGTAAACCCTGTCGGCAAACGAAGTGTATGCTTGTCGGCCTTACGATATACGTTGGAGAATTTTAATTTCAACCGTACCTATCCTTTCACTTCGGTGCTGCGGGTGATGGTGCAGAGTGCTATCAACCGTGAAACGGGTAGTGCTACCGTAAACGTGCCACGCATCAACACCGAAACCGATGTGCTAAATGTGCAACGATTGCCTTACTTCCGCCTGATAGTGGTATTGGGCGTGGTGGCAGATTTGGTGTATGACGAAGCAGCATCTGAATTCCGAGCCTTAGTGCCCGATGTGAATGGCATTAGCGAAGTGTTTACAGGTAATTGGCTACCTGCCGAAAACCTGCTGGAGGAGCAAACCATAAGCGTGCAACTCGATGACTACAGCCTCCAGCACCTCACGGACGATTGCACATTGGTGCTCAGCATGGCGATTGAATTTGGGAAAGTGGGCTTCACCGGTGCTCCGCAAGAAGTGAAGTACGCTGGTAGTGGAAGAGTGCTGCGCGTAGGATAAGTAGTATATGAAATTTCAATCACACTGAATATTATAACATTTAAGAAATAGGACTAGTATAATGTCAGATTTTAAAAAAAGAATAGAACGCGGATTTTACGGATTAAGCGGATAAGCACGGATGTGACTCAAACGGATTTGAGACAGATTTTTGTGACGCAAGCATCACGTATTAGAGATTAATTGGATAAATTAATTCAACTACGTTGAATTAAAATCCGTTTAAAATTCGCTATATCAGCATTAATCAGCGTTCTATTTTTATTTGTTTAGATCTAACTTTTAACGAGATTATTTCATTCCCTTAACTTAAGTCACAAACAGACTTCAATAATACAACTTATAACTACAAAACAAAAGAGGCGAATCATTTTCGATTCACCTCTTTCAATTTCACCTCTTTTAAATTCTATTTTGACTTCTCTTCCACCCATTTACGAGCATTTACGAATGCTTCCATCCAAGGTGTGACTTGGTCGCTTTCTTTGCGGTCGTTCGGGTAGTAGCCGCATTGCCAAGGGAAAATGGCACGCTCTGGGTGAGGCATCATCGCCAAGTGGCGACCATCGGTCGAGCAAACACCTGCTACGCCCCACGGCGAACCATTCGGATTGGCAGGATAAGCATCGTAATTGTATTTTGCAATCACGTTGTAAGCCGATTGCTCGTAAGGGAACGAGAATTTACCTTCTCCGTGAGCCACCCATACACCGATTTTCGAACCAGAAAGTGAACCCAACATCACCGAATTGTTTTGCGGAATTTCTAGCGATACAAAGTTCGACTCAAATTTGTGAGACGTGTTATGTTCCATTTTGTGTTTCAGCTCGTGCTCAGGATAGATGATTTCCAACTCAGCCATTAATTGACAGCCGTTGCAAATGCCCAAACTCATGGTGTCGGGGCGTGCCATGAAGTTGTCAATCGCAGCTTTCGCTTTTTCGTTGAACAGGATACCGCCTGCCCAGCCTTTGGCAGAGCCTAACACGTCGGAGTTGGAGAATCCACCACAGAAGACGATGAAGTTCACATCTTCCAATGTTTCACGTCCGCTAGCCAAGTCGGTGAGGTGCACGTCTTTTACGTCGAAGCCTGCCAAATAGAGCGAGTAAGCCATTTCTCGTTCGCCGTTTGTGCCTTTATCGCGCAGAATGGCAGCTTTCACTCCCGAGCGTTCGCGTCTGTCGGGTGACAAACCGAAGGTCGAAAGTTTTCCGGTGAATGATTTGTTGAAGTTCCATTCAATCGGTTGCGTTTTGTAGTTTTCGAAGCGAGCTTTTGCTTGCGCTTCACCACTTTGCTTGCGGTCGAGTTGATAAGAAGAGGAGTACCATACATCGCGCAGATGGTCGATACCCAACTGATATTCGATGCCGTCTTTGTCTATCAAAATATGACGTTCTTCACACGGTTTGGCGATTTTGAGGAATCCAACACCAGCTTCTTCGAGCAGTTTCTCAACCGCTTTTTTATCTTTTACCTGAATCAATACACCCGGATTTTCAGCAAACAAGATTTTTACAATGTCTGATTCTTCTATTTTGTCCAAAACAACTTCCAATCCGCCTTCGGTATTTGCAAAACACATTTCGAGCAACGCAGTCACCAAACCTCCAGCGGAAATATCGTGTCCGGCAAGAATCAACCCTTTGTCAATCAATTGTTGGATAGCCATAAATGCATCGGCGAAATATTCGCTGTCTTTTACGGTTGGCACATCCATTCCAATTTTGTTGAGCGTTTGCGCAAAGGCCGAACCACCCAATTTGAAGCTATCAAAAGAGAAATCGATGTAGTAAACCGCAGTCGATTTGTCGTTTACCAAAACGGGCGAAACCACTTTCTTCACATCGCTCACCTCGCCACCAGCGGAGAT
>JBAXGL010000297.1:0-3085 GCA_037139375.1 Bacteroidales bacterium
TATCACCCGTCAGAGAAGTGCTAATGCTGTAGTCGTGATTCCCCATGGCAGGATAATCTTTGAGGAAGAATCCGCCAAAATAGGTGGCGTGTCGCTCTGGGCAAAAATAGACATCAGCCTTTTCAGAACCGGCATACCAGCTAAACAGCTCGCTGGCGTAGGTCATGACTCCAACATGTGCTCGATGCGACATCGACCGTTTGTCTAAGCTCTCGGGGAGAATAGGCCAAGTAGATGAATCCGAAAAATCTAACTTTGCGAGAGCCGCTTTTTGTGAAGGTGTTAACGAATTGATAATGCCGCCAACAACAACCGCTCGTCTATAAGACAATGAGGCGTCTAGCGCATAGATTGTATCACCCAAGCGAACTGCCAATTGTTGGTCAATTTTTGTGCCGCTGTCGAGTTGTCCACGAAACAGTTTTATCAGTTCGATTCTTTTGCGGGCAAACTGCTCGTAGAGTGGCGCTTGCTCATTTGCCAAGGCTACAAGTTGTTGGAGCTGCTCTTTCGACAGAATCTGAATGACATTATTGGCGATACGAGTCAAGAAATCAGTGTTGTGCCCTTTCTCATTCTTATCGTTATCGCGCATATATTGAAAACCGAAAAAATCTGCCACCTTCCCCGGAGGGAAGAAAGTGTCTGCTCCTAAATTCCCTGTCAGAAAAGCCAAACCACTGAATGCGATGGTGTGCAGTTGTGCTCGTTCGGAAGTAGCTTGCTCTATCGAATAATCTTTGCGATCACCTCGTTTTGCGTTTTGCGGATTCTGAGCCAATAGCATCGTATTGATACTCAAATAAATAGCGATTATTAAGCCAGTTTTCTTCATGGTTATCTATTATTTAAGTTCGTATGTATAAATCACACGCTTGTTTTTTGCGGGTTCGTCTATATTGGTGGATACAAAATCGAAGCGAGACATATTTTTGGACACGCAGACTCTCATATATCCAGCATTCAAAAACGCATCATCCGTAGTGTATCCATATTCCGAACCTTGATTCGAAATTCGAGTTCTCATACTTCCGGGTTGTGAGAGACACTGATAAATGATTCCATCCTTTTCTTGCTTGGCAAAAAGATGATCGTGTCCGTGAAAAACAGCCGTTACGCGATACTTCCGAAGCAAATCGTGAATTGGCATTTCCAAATCGGGGCGATGTTGCTTGAAGCCATCTGTTCCATCCTGGTTTTTGCCTCCCCATTCATAAAACCCCGCAATTTCTGCTCCTCCGCGGGCTTTTCCTTTCACATCAACTCCACCCACAAGGTTATGAATAAATACAAACCGAAAGGTGGATTTGCTTTTCGCCAACGTTGATTTCAACCATTCGTATTGGGCTTTTCCTAGGGTTCTGTCCCACGGATTGTCATTGCCAGCGCGAGGTGTAAACCAAAATGGATCGAGTACAATGAATTGGGCATTTCCCCATTCGAATGCATAATAATTTTGAGGAAGTCCTACGAAGGGTTCTGGATGAGTGTTTCCTGAATAGAAGTCATTGGGAAGCGGATTGGGGAAAAACGTTTTTCGGGTCAGATTAGACCATACAGTTGGGTTATTTTCAGTTCCATTCAATCGCTGACCAGTTTCTCCATCATGATTTCCCAACACTAGAAAAAGTGGAGATTGCAGTAAACTGAAATAACACCTCTGCGCAATATATTGACTGATAGCATTTTGATAGTTTTGACCGTATTTGTCAGTCATAAACGTATCGCCCAAATCGAAATGAAAATCGGCAGAATCTGAAGCCGCATTGAGCAATGTAGTTTTGTAGATTGCAGTATCGGTATTTTGGTCGAGGTGCGAATCGGCAGTGATGGTAAAAGTGTAAGAGCGATTTGCTAAGCGAGCAGTTTGAAAATAGCTTGTTTTGGAAGATAAATATGACTCATTATCAGCTAATTGGAACCGGATTTGATACTTGTACCGAGTGTCGGGGTTCAAGTTCGAAAGAACTATTTCTTGTGGCTTTGATGCCGCTAAACGGTAAACTTTCGATTTGTGTCGGGTTTCATTGGCAATCCAATATTCAACATAAATGCTTGCCGATTTGTAAAATAATACAGACAACGTGATGGTATTCTTAGTCGGTCTTGCGGCGATTACATCAAAGTTATGCGAAGGTACAACCGTCTGAAAAAAAGATTTCTGTTGATTATCCTTTCGAGGTGGTTGTTGTGCATCAATTCGGATAGCGAATAATAAAACAACACAAAATATGGCGACTTTCAGAGCGTTCATCAGAAGGCCTAAATTATAACATAAAATTCTTATCCACAAACTCCTGAAATTGAGTTTTGTACTGTTGACTCACTGGGATAATTGTCCCATCATCATAGACAATCTCATTTCGCTCTATCATATTGACTTTCTGCAAGTTGACAATATACGATTTATGTACACGCATAAACATAGTGGGCGGAAGTTGTGCTTCAAGCGACTTGAGACTTATAAGCGACATAATGGGTTTTCGATTAGATAAGTGAATTTTGACATACTCGCTCATGCCCTGAATATAGGTTATTTCGCTGAAATTGATACGGATAATTTTATACTCTGACTTGATAAACAGAAAATCTTTAGAGGCTTCTACCAAAGAGTTTTTTTCATTGCGTATTTCCAACCAATCTTTAGCCTTGTTCACCGCCTTTGCAAATTCAGGCATGTCAATCGGTTTCAATAAATAATCGAGTGCATCAGCTTTAAAACCTTCGAGCGCATATTCGCTATATGCCGTTGTAAAAATAAAGACAGGCTTCTTTTTCAGGTTGTTCACCAGTTCAAAACCGGTGAGATCTGGCATTTGAATATCTACAAACAGTAAATCAATTTCGTTGTCATTCAGATACTTAAACGCTTTGACTGGATTAGTAAACTTCTCTACTAACTCGAGGAAAGGCATCTGACTAATATACCGTTCCAGCACGCTAAGAGCCAACGGTTCGTCATCTACAATTACGCATTTTATGTTCATGTCAAAGGGATTTTAAGAGTCACATCGAAATATTGCTCTGGAGATTTGATTGATAACGAATACCTTTCACCATAAAGCATATCTAAACGATTTCTGCT
>JBAXGL010000298.1:0-3051 GCA_037139375.1 Bacteroidales bacterium
CAAAACGAGTTGTCGGTCATCAGCAACAAACGCGATATCGGCAAGACGTTCGAAGTGTTGGTAGAAGGTTTCTCGAAGCGTTCGCGCGAACAGCTGTTCGGTCGCACCGATCAAAACAAAGTGGTGGTGTTCGACAAGAAAAACTACCGTATTGGTCAGTTGGTGAAGGTGAAAATCCGCGAAGCCAGTTCTGCTACACTGATTGGTGATTCTGTAGAAGAATAATTTCCAGACATTTTCAATTTTAAGTCTACACTGAAAAGGGCATAAGTTCTGCTACACCAACTTGTTAGCAATAGATTTCATAATATACCGAAAAAGGAGGAGTTTAACAGTTCCTCCTTTTTTACTTTCAGACCTTATCCAAAGAAATTTTGCGATTTATTTTCCCAGAAGATGTTTCTTTGAATTGAGGTATAAATATAATTTTTCGGGGCTTTTCAAAACGAGCAAGTCGATTGGATAAATCTAATTCAAGTTTAGTCAGCTTTTCGGAGGTAAAAGGCTCGCTTTCAATAATAAGTCCAACTATTTCGCCGAATTTATCGTCAGTAAAAGAAGAGATAAAGAACCGTTCTTCAATAATTCCGGAGAGTTTTTGTTCAATTACTTCTGGGAAAAGTTTCACACCACCGGAGTTCACCACATTGTCGAAACGGCCGAGCCATTCGAATTCGATGTTGTTTTTCAGATTGATAATGTCGTTGGTGACGAAAGGCTCGACCTGCAAATGTGGTGCGTTAATCACGAGGCAATCACGGCTGTCTTGAGAGAATGTTACGCCTTTCAACGCTTGATAATCGTTCGATTTATCTTTTCCGTTGAGGCTTCTGAGAGCAATATGCGAAACGGTTTCTGTCATGCCGTAGGTGGCATAGCATTTTGTGGAAAGTTTTTGCAATTGTTCCTCTAACAAAAGTGAAACGGCACTTCCGCCAATGATAAGTTTGGCGATGTTTTGCAGCGAGGCAAATCCTGCTTCCGTTTTTAGCAGGGTGTCCACCTGCATGGGTACCATAGCAGCGAATTCGATTTTTCTATCAATTGTTGTGGTAGAAGTTGGTTCAACAACAATTAGATTCAAATCTCCTGCAATCGCTCGAACCACCATCATTTTACCGGCAATGTAATTTGCAGATAAGCACATCAGTATTGAGTCATCTTGATTAAGATTGAAAAACTGATTGGTTAGTTTCGCAGAAGCTAGCATGCTTTCTTTTTTCAAGAGAATGGGCTTTGGAGCTCCGGTGGAACCTGATGTTTGTGCTCCGATTCTTTCTCCATCATCAAACCAATTTGTCAGAAAAGCAAAGAGTGCCTGTTCCCATTCGGGTAGTTGCTCTGCTTGTTTCTTACTGATCAACACCGGAAGCTGCTTTTCAGAATAGGTTTTGTTATGAAGGGTTAGTTGCATATTTATTTTCAGCGTATTAAAACTGAATTAGATTAAAATCCCACTTTTTCTCGGGCAAATAAAATAGATTCTCTCCGTTCAACGTGAATGGAGAGTCGATGTTGTTAGTGTACAACTGTCCGGTGCCAAGACCTTGAGGCATGTCATTCTTCTGAATGGAGCACCACTGTGCTATGGCATTGAGTCCGATGTTCGATTCGAGTGCTGAGGTCGCCCACCACCCAATATTCCGCTGATTTGCCAACGAAATCCACTCTTCGCTGCCTGTAAATCCACCGTGCAGGCTAGGTTTCAGAATGATGTATTGCGGCTTAATCGTTTCGAGCAATTCTTTTTTCTTAGAAGAAACATTTATTCCAATCAATTCTTCATCCAATGCGATGGGAATGGGCGTTTTAGCACAAAGGCGTGCCATCTCGTGCCATTGTCCGGCTTTGATAGGCTGTTCGATGGAGTGAATGTCGAGCTTGGCTAATCGTTCCAGTTTGAGCATGGCATCGTCAGGTGAAAACGCACCGTTGGCATCGACCCGTAGTTCGATAGTTTTGGCATCAAATTCGTTGCGAATGGCTTTGAGTAAATCTATCTCTGCTTCAAAATCAATCGCGCCAATTTTTAGTTTGATACAGGAGAACCTATTGTCGATTTTGTCAATGATTTGCGCCCGCATTTCTTCTTTCGTGCCCATCCAAATTAGCCCGTTGATGCGGATGGATTGCTTCCCTTCGGAGAACGACGAGGGGAAAATGATGCGTTTCCCTCCGTTTTCGAGGTCTGCAAGTGCCGTTTCTAACCCAAATAGAATAGAAGGAAAGTTGCGAAGTTTTTCTTTCAATTCATCCATCGACGGCAGGTGAGGAGTGAGGCTTTGAAGCATTGCTTCGTAATCGGGACGGTCGTCATATCCCAATCCACGGAAAAGAGCACACTCTCCAAGTCCGAAAACTTCGGGTGAGTGCTCGTGCCACACCTTTACAAACCACGTTTCTTTGGTGGTGAGCACACCGCGCGAAGTTCCGCTGGGGCGTTTGAAGATGAGGTTGTATGGGATGAATTGGGTTTTCAGCATAAAATCTTTGCGCCCTTTGCGGTAAAATGAGTTATCCTGGGAATTTCGGGAATTTTTGGAAGTCCGGTTTGCGTTTTTCCAAGAATGCATGCTTGCCTTCTTGTGCTTCTTCCATCAGGTAGTACATCAAGGTGGCATCGCCTGCCAATTCCATCAAACCACGCTGTCCGTCAAGCTCGGCATTCAACCCGCGTTTAATCATACGGATAGCCATCGGACTATTTGCCAGAATCTGTTTGCACCAGTCGACGGTTACATCTTCGAGTTGGTCGAATGGTACAACGGTGTTCACCAATCCCATATCCAATGCCTCCTGAGCTGAATATTGCTTGCAAAGGAACCAAATTTCGCGCGCTTTTTTCTGACCCACGCAACGTGCCAGGTAAGACGAGCCGAATCCAGCATCAAAACTTCCTACTCTCGGACCTGTTTGTCCAAAAATCGCATTTTCTGATGCAATCGATAAGTCGCAAACTACGTGCAGCACGTGTCCGCCACCGATGGCGAAGCCGTTTACCATCGCAATTACTGGTTTCGGAATGGATCGGATGGCTTTGTGTAAATCGAG
>JBAXGL010000299.1:0-3048 GCA_037139375.1 Bacteroidales bacterium
AATCACAAACATCCTTCACTTCATATATTCGATTTTGGTGAAAGTAAAGTTGATACTTTGTCTGTTTTTGATGGTACTTTGCTACGATATGAATGCTCAAATCGTGAGGAAAGGTGATTTTGTTTTTCGTTCCTTGTTTAATAGCAAGGAAGGGAGAATAATCTGGTCCGAATTAGCTACAGCTCAGTGGGATACCGTGAGCAATAAACCGAATACCTGCTTATTTGTAAATGGGACAGGAATGGTAAACAGCACTTTTGATTTAACGCCATATAGAGGAATGAGGCTGACATTTCGTTGCCGTGCTAAAGCTGAAAATGTGACCATGCCATCGATTCCTTATTTGGGCGTAAAATTTATGTTTCATTACAAATCAGTCAAAGGGGAGTTTTGGAAAAATGAAGATAATGTTTTTGGCACATTTGATTGGAAGCATTTGAATTTTACGGCTGTCATTCCCGATGATGTGTCGGTAGGCGATATCTCGTTAGGTTTACAAGAAAGCACTGGAAAAGTTTGGTTCGATAGCATTTCGGTGAAAGTGAAAGATTTGCCAGTCCCGCATAAAAAGGCAAAACCAATCTCTTCAAATACAAAATTCAGAGGTGTAATGTCGCCCATGAGTGTGAAGGAGAATGATATACGAACGCTAGGACTTGAATGGAAAGCCAATCTGATTCGGTGGCAAATCACTATGACATCTAGCGAAAATCAGTGGGTGGATGCCGATATTAACAAATACGGTCGGTGGATAGATAAGAAATTGCTAGAAACAGACAGTTTATTGACGATCTGCCAGAAATATGGAATAAAAGTGGTCATTGACTTGCATTCTGTGCCGGGCGGTCGCGAGAATAATGTAGTAAGGCTTTTCTATAACAAGGTGTACAACGATTATTTTGTGAACCTGTGGGTGAAAATTGCTAAACGGTATAAAGGAAATCGTGCGGTTTGGGGCTACGATTTAATAAACGAACCAGTAGAGGGCCGAGAGCCACCTGATGGGTTGGATTATTATGAGACCGAATTGAAAGCATCGAAAGCCATCAGAGCTATTGACAAATTAGTTCCTATTATTTTCGAAGTTAACGATTGGGATTCACCCTCGGAGTTTTCGTTTTTGAAACCGATACCTGTGACTCATGTGATTTATGAAGTTCACATGTATGAACCGCACACTTTCACGCATCAGGGAGTATACGATAACTCAAGCGGAATTGCATATCCAGGTGTTGCAAACGAAATTAAGTATGATAAAACCACGTTGCTAAAAATATTACAACCTGTGCGTGTATTTCAACAAACATACAATGTGCCGATATATGCAGGTGAATTCAGCGCCGTTCGTTGGGCACCCGGCGCAGCACAATATATGGATGATTGTATTTCTATTTTTGAAGAGTACGGCTGGAATTGGACTTATCATGCCTATCGTGAGTGGAGCGGTTGGGATGTGGAATATGAAAACGGCAGGTCTAAAAAAGATGCTCCCCGAAAAGCTACGGTCGATACTGATCGAAAAAAGGTTTTATTAAAATGGTTTCAAAAGAATAAATCAGGTGCATCACGATAAAGAACTAAATTGCAAACAAAAAAATATGAATCAGAAAGTTGATGAATTCTTGAGCAAAGCCACACAGTGGCAAGAGGAGTTGGAGCAGTTGCGGACCATTGCACTCGACTGCATGCTGACCGAAGAGTTGAAGTGGGGCTCGCCATGCTATACCTTCAACGGAGATAATGTGGTGATTATTCAAGGGTTTAAAGCGTATTGTGCGCTCATGTTTTTTAAAGGAGCATTGCTGCAAGATGCAGAGAACCTACTTGTCAAACCAGGAGAGCAGACACAGGCTGGCCGACAGATTCGATTCACTGATATTCGGGAAATAGAAGAGAAAAAAGCCGTGCTGAAAGCCTATATTTTTGAAGCCATTGAAGTGGAAAAAGCAGGGTTGGATGTAGAATTTAAAACAACGACAGCATACACTGTCCCTGAAGAGTTGCAACAGAAACTACATGAAGATTCACTCTTCAAAACCGCCTTCGAAGCACTCACTCCTGGCAGACAAAGGGCGTATATTCTCCATTTCGCGGAACCGAAGCAGTCGCAAACCCGCACGGCGAGGATTGAAAAACAGACACAACGGATTTTCAACGGAAAGGGGCTGACTGATTGCACGTGTGGTTTATCGAAACGACGACCTTCGTGCGACGGGTCACATAAACATATTGGATAAGAAGAAAAAGTAAATTAAACTCAATATTAGAAAACACATGGATCTTACAAAACTTCTATTTCGAAAGAAACCATTGGCAGGAAAACAAAATGAAGCTGACCGACTGAAATGGCTTGAAAAGACTTTGCAAAAAATACCCGTCGGCAGTAGAATATTAGATGCTGGAGCGGGCGAACTGGCACAAAAAAAATACTGTACTCACCTCAACTATGTATCACAAGATTTTGGAGAATACGATGGTAGTGGTGATGGTACTGGTCTGCAAACAAAAAAGTGGGATAATTCGAAATTAGACATCACGTGCGATATAGTAGCCATACCCGAAGCGGATGCCTCTTTCGATGCCATCATGTGCATAGAAGTCTTCGAACATCTTCCCGAACCGATTTTGGCAATTAAAGAGTTTTCGCGACTGTTGAAGAAAGACGGAGTACTGGTTTTGACCGCACCGTTTTGTAGTCTGACACACTTTGCGCCCTTTCATTTCTACACTGGGTTTAACCGTTATTTCTACGAAAAACACCTGGTGGAACATGGATTTGAAATAGTAGAAATCACAGCCAACGGAAATTTCTTTGAATATGTGGCTCAAGAATTGCATCGCATGCGGTTTTGCGCTAAGAAATATGCCAAGAGCAATCTTTCGCTATTAGACCGATTAGCTATATTGTGGATACAAATCCGATTGGGTAAACTCTCTGAAAAGGGAAATGACTCGAACGAATTCCTATGTTACGGTTTGCAAGTAGTAGCGCGAAAGAGAGTATAAAAAATGCAAAGTCAGATTGCTCCGCTTTGCATTTTTATAAGG
>JBAXGL010000300.1:0-3031 GCA_037139375.1 Bacteroidales bacterium
CTGCTCGAAAACTTATTGCGGATAAAGCAAAGCTAGATTTGTAAATGCACTTTTGTGATTTATGCTCTACCTTACCAAGCTACGATAGACCGAAATGCAGTAAGTTGTATGAACAGTTTCGAAATTGGTGTCAAAAGTGACTCGGCGCCTCTCGAGAGTGTGATGCACTCACTCGGGAGTGACTCAAAGACTCTCCCGACAGGCAAACAGTCACTTTGGAGTGAGTCGGAGACACTTCCATCACTCACTTTGTTCATACAGATTGTAACTGTATATTTGCAAAGCAAAAAAAGTTTTCAACTTCAAAGCAGTTAAAGATTGCTTAAATAAAAGTCACAAGTCATAGATTTGCGCCAAAGGGGGAATAAAATGAGAAAAATACTATATGTTTTGTTTGTTTTACTGCTTGTATTTGAGATAAACTCTTGTACACCAAAAGAAGATGTTCAAATACTCAATCTACCTGAAATTGTAAATCAACATAGAGAATGGAAGAGAACAGGATTTAAAAGAGATTTTCATATTGAAGATTTGCTTTATTTAGATTCAACCCTATATACTTATTTGCTTGATATTGACTCTTCTTATATGAAAAAGATTAACAAACGCGACTATTGTTCTCACATGGATGAAAAGGGTTTTGTCTCATTATCAAAACGCTATTCATCAATTGAGCAATTAGTGTATTTAAATGACCCTGCTTTGAAACGTTTTATGAAAACTAATCTAGGCCGACCTTATATGTTCAACAAAGCATTATATCATAATAGAAAAATATTTATGGAATATGGTGGGTCAAAAGGAAGTAGGAGTTGTGCTATTGTTATAGAATTGATAACCCCCGATAAATTGGCAATTCAATTGTGTTATATGATGAACGATTAATGTCTGTCGTTTGTTGTTGCATCCTCGCTACGACATTGCTAAAAGCAAAGCTAGATTTGTAAATGCACCTCTGCAATTTAGTCTCGAAGTTTCCGACCTTAGGATATTATTCGTTTAGATAGTAAACCTCGAAGTTTCCACAAAGGGAAATTCAGTTATTTGAGTAATGGTCGCACCACAATTACCCCTGTATTAGATTTCACGCCGTTCACATAGTCTGATAATGGTTTCTCCGAAACAATGACCTTCTTGAATTGAGAAGAAGCATGCAGAAAATGCAATTCTTTTCCTTGCCAAAGAGCAAATCCGACATGACTAATATCTAATCCTTTGTAAGATGTGGTAATGGCTATAATGTCTCCCGATTTTATTTTTCCGGCAATCGATGCAATTTTCGCCTTCGGAATATAAAAATAGGTTCGCTGATTGATGGCTTTTTCTTGATTGGCAACGATTGGGATAAACTCGGGGTGAGCCGTCAATGCTTTGTATTTATCTGGATTTTTACTCATAAACCCTACATTGACTTGAATAGAATCTCCACCGATTTTTTGAGTAATGTCTTTGATGATTCCTTTCTCTTGGTTGTCGGAAATCCAATCAGAGAAATAGTGTAGTCGCGATGGATATTGGTTTAATTTGCCGTTTCGATAGCGAATTTGAGTGAGGTTTTGCTGAAATCCGGCGAAAGAAAAATCCTTAGATTTTGCTGTCCGAGCCAATGCCAATGCTGTTTCCACAAATGTTGTGCAGTCGAGTTCACGCAGATTGACCACCAATTGTTCTGTGTCGTTCACTTCCAAAGTATTTGCAACATATGGCTTCTCGAGAAAAAATTTCCCTGTTTCGATAATTGTTTTGTCTATCGGTAGTTTGGTGTTGATTTGGGCATTATATTGCTTGAAAATCAAGCTGTCTTCACTCGTTTGGGCGTTTAAACTGAATAATAAAGTGAATGTGAAAAAGCAGGGAAAAAGTATGCGTTTAATCATTGCCAATAGATTTGTTTCAAAGATAGCGCATTTCATTTTTCTACAAATAAAAAAGGACTGAAAGATTTTCAATCCCTCAGTCCCTGATTCTCTGAATTTCAATTTTTAGATAAGCCCTTTTGCCTTTAAAAGAATTTCCATCTCTTGCTGCACCTTCAATGCTTCTGATTTGGCTGCTTCTGCGAAATCTTCGCCTTTCGATGCGAAAATGATCTGACGCGATGAGTTGACAAGCAATCCACAACTGCTATTCATACCATATTCAGCCACATCTTGCAGGCTACCACCTTGCGCTCCCACACCGGGAACGAGCAGGAAGTGGTTTGGCGCCAATTTGCGAATATCAGTAAACATCTTGCCTTGTGTGGCACCTACCACAAACATTAATTGATCTTCTGTTGCCCAGTTTTGGGTGGTTTTCAGTACTTTCTCGAACAGACGTTCGCCATTGGCATCTTCCATCAACTGAAAGTCGTGCGAACCTTTATTGGATGTCAGAGCAAGAACAATCACCCATTTGCCTTCGTAGGTGAGAAACGGCTTCACGCTGTCTTCTCCCATGTAAGGAGCGACTGTCACCGCACAGGCTTGCAGGTGTTCGAAGGCCGATTGTGCGTACATCTCAGAGGTGTTGCCGATGTCGCCACGTTTGGCATCGAGGATGATAAATTGGTCGGGGTAATTCTCGCGAATGTAAGCGATGGTCTTCTCCAGAGCTGCGATACCTTTGATGCCAATGCTTTCGTAGAAGGCTGCATTGGGTTTGTAGGCCACACAAAGATTTGCTGTTGCATCGATAATGGCTTTATTGAAAGCGAAAATCGGATCTTGGTCGCTCAACAAGTGCTGTGGAATTTTCTGGATGTCGGTGTCTAATCCTACGCAGAGGAAGGATTTTTTACGCTGAATGTTCTCGAAAAGTTGTTGCTTGTTCATATTGGTTTAATTGAACGCTAAGGGGCAAAGACGCAAAGGATTAATTTATTTCTATGCACTGTAGCTTTATGTTATTATGTTCTGCTGAGGTAAAGCGCTTCGCTTTGTTTCTTTTTAATTGAACGCAAAGGGGCTAAGGCGCAAAGTAAAAATTATACGATTGCACTGCCCGAAAGCATTATTTGGTTATAGTTTCGCAAAGGTAAAACGCTTCGCTT
>JBAXGL010000301.1:0-3019 GCA_037139375.1 Bacteroidales bacterium
GCTAGCGATTGCTTACAAGATGCTACCACTTCTTTGTGCTTATCGTTCCACACTTTAGATGTAATCCAAAGCTCTTCGCGTGTAACAATTCCTTCGGCAAATACCTCTTGCAAAGTCGCACCAATCTCTTTCTCATTAAGGTAAACAGATGCACAGTCGATGTGTCGGTATCCCATCTTGATGGCTGTCTTTACGGCTTGTGCTATGGTTTGCGCGTCGTAATTATCAGAGCCGAATGTGCCCAATCCGATTACTGGAATTTTGGCTCCATTGTAAAGCGTCCGGTAGGGCACTTTTGATGAATCTATAGTTTGCATGTAAATTAGAGTATTAGATGGATTTACAAAGAGTTAAGACAATCTTATCCCTTTGTAAATTGTAAATTGATTAATTGTAAATCTATTTGATTTCTTCGTCAAACACCACTGCGACCTTTCCGCATCGGCCTTCGGCCATCAATGCATACGCCTCAGCTGCCTGATCAAGGGTGAAACGGTGTGTCACTAAATCTTCGGGATGAATACCCCAGCGCACGATGCGCTCCACGAGCTCTTCCATTTTCCAGATGGAAGTTACCCATGAGCCGTAAATCGTTTTCTGGTCGTGAATAATATCTGGACTTGGGTTGAATTCTACTGTTCCGCCTTCGCCAATCATCACCATTTTACCCCACTGGCGGGTTGCACGGATGCACAATTGACGAGCAAGTGTGTGACCAGAGCAATCGACTGTTTTCTCAAAGCCTTTGCCTTTGGTCGCTGCCATCACTTGCGCTAATGTGTCGGGACCTGAAACATATACTTCGTCAGCCAAGCCGAGTTGACGCGCAATTTCGCAACGTTCTGGCACGGTGTCCACACCAATCAATTTCTGAGCACCCATCGCTTTTGCCAACATCAAAGCGGCTAAACCTACAGGACCTAAACCGGTGATTAACACAGCATCGTTACCGCTGATTCCGATTTTCTCAAGACCTTCATAAACTGTACCGAAACCGCAAGCTACCTGCGCACCGTCAGTATAAGTCAATTCGTCAGGCAATAACACAAGATCTTTTTCGTCGGCAATGATGTATTCGCTCATGCCTCCGTCGCGCTGCCATCCATAAGCTGCACGCGATTCGCTCGAGCACGAAATCATATATCCGCGACGACAGTCGTTGCAACAGCCACAACCCGAAATATGATACACAATCACCCGATCGCCTTTTTTGAAGCGCTTCATTCCCGGTCCGCATTCAATAATTTGACCGGCAGGTTCGTGACCCGCTATTTTGTTCTGATATCCTTCTGGACCTTTACCCAAATGCTCACGATAAATGGCGCGAATATCACTTCCACAAATTGTAGATGATTTGGTTTTGAGTAACACTTGTCCGTGTCCTGGTTTTGGAAACTCTACATCTTTGAAAATAACAGTGCTATTGCCTGGCAAAAATGCACTTTTTGAAATCAAACTCATTGTTAGAAAATTTAAACTATTAGAGAATTGGAGTAACTCCTTTTTTTAGTAAGATATTGCCATATTTGGCTGTTTCGCCAGTCATTACCACTGCAAATGCTGTTTTGGCGCGATCATAGAATGCAAAACGATCAATGCGCTCAATCGCGGGAGCATTCGGATTGGTAATGTGAATGCTCTTCAAATACGACTCTTCTACTTGAGGGTCGAGCTGATCGCCTGCCACAGCTGCCATCATCACCAAAGGATGCGGCACATACGCGTCGAGTTCGAACAACGGCAAAATTGCTGCCAACAAATCGGGAATTCGAAGTCCATCTGCACGCAACACTCGATTGTTGAACGATTCTGCAGGAAAATGAGCATCTGCCAGAATGATTTCGTCTCCATGCCCCATTCGTGCCAAAACGGCTAACAAATCTGGGCTTACCAATGGTGAAATTCCTTTTAACATAATAGAATGATTTTTTTGATTAACACACGTGTGCAATCGGGGTTAAAAAAATAGGTTTAACAAGATTCTTTGAAAATTATTTTTGCTTTTACTTCTTTAATAAATGGATCTGAGGGTGTCAACTCATTGTGAATCTGCTTTTCGAGCAAATCAAAAGCAAGCTGCGCAATTTCGGTCTCTGGTTGTTCGATATACGTAATTTGTGGTTGAATGATTTCGGACGAAAGTTGATTGCCAAAAGTGATCAATCCACAATCATCCGGTATTTTTACATCCATCTCTCGTGCTTGCAGCAGCAAACCAAGTGCAACGTTTACAGACGATGAAATAATGGCATCCGGTTTTGTATTTGAACTCCAAAGCTGTGAGAAAATCTCTTTTCCTTTTTCAATTGAGAAATCGTCGTCAATATTGATGCAATTCTCATATTCTAATTTATAATCTGAAATAGCAGCCAAGTATCCACGCTCCCTTTCGCGAAAAACATTTATAGAATTTGTGCCAGTAAGATGCGCTATACGTTTGTATCCTTTTGTAACTAGGTATTCGGTAGCTGCATAGGATATTTCACGATTATTGACCAACACTTTTGGAGTAGTGATATCTTCACAAACGCGATCGAAAAAAACTAGCGGAATAGCAAATTTCTTTAATTGGGCAAAATGGTCACTTTTCACTGTATCTTTCGCAATAGAGACAATCACTCCCGCAAAATTATGCTTGATAATTGTATTAACGATTTCAACCTCTTGTTTGTATTTCTCGTTAGTTTGAAACACAGAGATAATGTAGCCTTTATCGTATGCTAAATTGGTCAAATGACTGATAATATCGGAGAAAAATGAATGGTTAATGTTTGGAACAATCAATGCAATGGCGTTGTTGCGGCTGCCACGTAGCTGAACCGCATTCATGTTAATTTGATAGCCATGCTCCTGAGCATAAGCCAAAACAAGCTCTTTGGTTTTGTCGTTAACCCTCGAATCATTGCGCAACGCTCGAGATATGGTCGAATGATGCACATTCAACTCGCGGGCAATGTCTTTGATGGTTATTCGCTTTTTCATACACAAAATACAAACGTGTGCAAAGATAGATATATTA
>JBAXGL010000302.1:0-3014 GCA_037139375.1 Bacteroidales bacterium
CGTTCCATCGCGGTCAATAAAGAGGGCTTTTTTCATAATTCTAAAATGTGCTAATTAGCCAATATGCAAATTAGTGATTCTATTACAATAATGTAAACTTTTTCAACGCATCCAAGAGCGTTTTGTTCTCCTCAGCCGTACCAACAGTTATGCGCAAACAGCCTAAACAGAGCGAAACGGTATTTCGATTGCGAACAATAATACCCAAATCGACCAAATAGTTGTAAACAGCATTAGCATCTGGCACTTTTACCAACAGAAAATTGGCGTCCGTAGGAAAAATCTTTTCTACAAACGGAAGCAATTCAAGCTCTTTGCTCAACAGTGAGCGCTGAGCGAGTAACATCTCCACCCATTCGTTTTTTCGTGCCTCAAGATCGAGGTTTTCACTCACAAAATTTTGAGTCAGAATATTGATGTTGTACGGATATTTCACCTTATTGAAATACGAGATAATCTCTTTGGACGCAAACGCCATTCCGCAACGAACGGAGGCCAATCCCCACGCTTTGGAGAATGTTTGCAACACAATGATATTCTGAAATTTATCCAAATCAGCCAGCCACGATGCTTCGGAAGAGAAATCGACATACGCCTCGTCAATCACTACAATACCTTCAAATCCGTTCACGATTTTCAGCATTTCAGCACGGTTAAGCAGATTTCCAGTCGGGTTGTTAGGCGAGCAGAGGAAAACGATTTTCGTATGCTTATCAAGGGCATTCAAAACCCGTTGAGCATCAAGCGAATAGTCATCGTTGAGCAGCACTTTACGATATTCCACATTATTCACATCGGCACACACTTGATACATTCCATAACTGGGGTCTATCGCCACAACATTATCCACCTGCGGCTCGCAAAAAATGCGCACGACCAAATCAATAGGCTCGTCGCTGCCATTGCCGAGCATAATCTGCTCAGGTCGTACGTTTTTTAGTTGTGCTATTTTATCTTTCAGCGCCCATTGCATCGGATCGGGATAGCGATTGTACGGCGCATTCATCGGATTTTCGTTTGCATCGAGATAAACCGACGCCGCTCCTTTGAACTCATCGCGTGCACACGAGTAAGGCTTTAATTGCAATATATTTGAACGAACAAGTTTTGCTAAATTCATAATTACCTCTCCCCTAACCCCTCTCTAAAAGAGAGGGGAAAAGTTAAATTTCAATATTAGTATTTCACTTTTGCATTCTTAGCCCCTCCTTGGGAGGGGTTGGGAAGGTCATTTTTCAACCTCACCGTTACCGCATTCTTATGCGCTTCTAGCAATTCAGCAGCAGCCATTGTTTCAATAACAGGACCAAGTTGTTGCAAACCTTCTTTGGTAATCTCCTGAAATGTGATTTTCTTGATGAAACTATCCAGATTAACACCACTGTATGCCTTGGCATATCCGTTAGTGGGCAATGTATGGTTAGTTCCTGAGGCATAATCGCCAGCGCTTTCGGGCGTGTAATGTCCCATAAATACTGAACCTGCATTGATAATCTGCTCCGAAAGTTCTCGGTAATTTTCTGTTTCGAGAATCAAGTGCTCGGGTGCATATTGGTTGGTGATGCGAACCACTTCGTCCCAATCTTTCACTACAATGATTTTGCTGTGATTGATCGATTTCTCTGCCAATTCGCGACGAGGAAGTACTGCCAATTGTGCTTCAATTTCGGCAACAATTGCATCCACAATCGATTCGTCGCACGTCACCAAAATAGACTGACTATCTGCACCGTGCTCTGCTTGTGAAAGGAAATCGGATGCCACAAATGCAGGATTAGCTGATTTGTCGGCAATCACTTGCACTTCTGATGGACCTGCAGGCATATCTATCGCCACCTCTTTGAGGCTAACCAATTGCTTGGCGGCAGTCACATATTGGTTGCCGGGTCCAAATATCTTGTAGGTTTTCGGTACACTTTGCGTTCCATACGCCATTGCACCAATCGCCTGAATACCTCCAATTTTGAACACCTTGCTCACTCCGGCTGATTTCGCAGCAAACAGAATGGCAGGGTGAATCTTCCCTTCTCGGTTAGGAGGCGTGCAAAGCACAATCTCGGCACAACCGGCAATACGTGCGGGAACGGCCAACATCAACACAGTTGAAAACAGCGGTGCTGTACCTCCTGGAATATAGAGACCTACTTTTTCGATGGCTACTGCCTTTTGCCAACAAGTGACGCCGGTCATGGTAGTCACCTTTTTGCCTTCGAAGCGTTGTAATTCGTGAAAGGTTTCGATGTTGCGCGAAGCCACCAAAATCGCTGATTTCAGTTCGTCAGAAACTAACGATTGAGCCTCTGCCATTTCAGATTCCGAAACCTGTAACGCGTTGAGTTCGACTTTGTCGAATTTAAGCTCGTACTCTCTGACAGACTCGTCACCGCGGGTACGAATATCGTCAAGCACTTGCTGCACCGTTCCAAACAGCGACGTGGTATCCATCGCCGGACGCGCCAGTAAGGATTGCCATTCAGATTCGGAAGGATATTTTATTATTTTCATTTGCTGATTTGCTAATTCTCAAATTTGCTAATTTACAAAATCATCTTCTCAATTGGCACAACCAATATGCCCTCTGCACCGAGTTTCTTGATTTTGTTAATGATAGACCAGAAATTCTTATCGTCAATCACTGAATGAACCGAGCTCCAACCCTCTTCTGCCAACGGAATGATGGTAGGGCTTTTCATACCTGGAAGAATGCTGATGATTTCGGCCAGATTTTCGTTAGGAGCATTCAGCAGGATGTATTTCTTTCCTTCCGCTTTTTGTACCGAATCGAAACGGAACATCAATTCATCGAGAATCTCTTTTTTCTCGTCAGAAAGTGCATTGTGACCAATCAAAACTGCTTCAGATTGCATCACTACTTCTACTTCTTTCAAATGGTTGCTCACCAACGTGCTGCCTGAGCTCACGATATCGAAAATGGCATCTGACAGACCAATGCCTGGTGCAACTTCTACCGAACCAGAGATGACGTGAATCTCTGATTTGATATTATTTTCGTT
>JBAXGL010000303.1:0-3003 GCA_037139375.1 Bacteroidales bacterium
TGATACTGACCGCTTTTTTTGCAGGGAAGTAACCGGCCAATACTCCTGCAAGAATAAGTAGGAGTGTGGAATAAATAGCAATATTGATATCAACCGTTGGATTGGCAAAAATGGTCATTTCGGCATCGGGTGGCGTGTTTTGCTTGATGATGTAGCTGGCTGCTTCAGAGAGCATAATGCCTGCCGACATGCCAAAATATCCGAATGATGAGGTGATGATGATGGATTCGAGCACAATTAATTTCAAAATAGATAGGGGCGATGCGCCAATCGCTTTGCGGATACCAAACTCTTTGGTGCGCTCTTTGACAGTGATGAGCATAATGTTGCTTACGCCCACGATGCCGGCAATGAGTGTACCGATGCCAATAATCCAAAGAAATAGGTTGATGGCATTGAATATGCCCATTGTTTGAAGGAATCCCTGAAGTTTATTCCAAATCCAGAGTGCGTTGTTGTCGGTGGGGTCGAATTGGTGAAGTCGACCCATACGGTTGCGAATGAGTAGTTCGTAGTCTTTGTTTTCTTGTTCGGTATTGAGTCCGGTGATGGTGAAAGCGATGTTGCTGTATCCGTTGCTTTGGAAATTGTAAATGGATTGAGCTGTGGAGAATGGAATGATAGCATTGTTTCCTTCTTCGGCTCTTTTGGTGGTATATACGCCAATCACCTGATAGACGATTTTGCCCGCATTGATGTATTTGCCAATTGGGTATTCATCTTTGAAAAGTACTTCGCGCATTCGCTTAGAGATGATGATGACTTTTCTGTTTTCGTGAATATCGAGACTGTTAATGAAACGGCCAAAGCCATCCATGATTTTGATATTCTCAATGAGACGATAGTTTTCGTTAACCCCTTTGATGGTATAGGCTCCGTATTCTTTGCCGTAAGATAATGTGGTGTTTTGGATATTGATGACGGCAGACGTTTTGTCGACATTTGGCATTTGATTCTTCATCAATACCACATCTTTGTCGTTGAATTTCACCCTGCGACCTTTTTGCATGCCTTCGTAAGTCTTGGTGGTGTTGCCCGGCCACATAAAGATGGAATTGGTAGATTCGCCTTCGAAATTTTGCATCACTCCGTTTTTGAGTCCGTTGCCAGCTCCGAGCAGAACGATGAGCATAAAGATGCCCCACGCCACCGAAAATCCGGTGAGGAAAGTACGAAGCTTGTTTTTCTTGAGCGCTTCAAATATTTCGTTCCACAAGTCGATCATCACTCAATGACTCCATCTTTAAGGCGAATGATACGATGAGTTTGTGCAGCAATGTCGGGTTCGTGCGTGACGAGAATCATCGTCATGCCTTGTTGGTTGACCTCGCGAAGAATAGTCATCACTTCTTCTGATGTAACGCTATCGAGTGCGCCAGTGGGTTCGTCTGCAAGAATGATCTGCGGATTTGAGATGAGTGCACGAGCAATGGCAACACGTTGTTTTTGACCTCCCGAAAGCTGATTGGGAAGGTGGTGAGCCCACTCTTTGAGACCGAGACGGTCGAGGTATTCGAGGGCAATGGCATTTCGTTTCTTGCGGCTGATGTTTTGATAATAGAGCGGCAATGCCACGTTTTCCATCGCGTTTTTGAACGATATGAGGTTGAATGACTGAAAGATAAATCCAATCATTTGATTGCGATATTCGGCAGATTTTGTTTCAGAGAGGTTTTTGATTAACTTTCCGTTAAGGAAATAATCGCCGTCGTCGTAGCTGTCGAGTATGCCGAGTATATTGAGCAATGTCGATTTGCCAGACCCCGATGAACCCATGATGGATACGAAATCACCTTTTTGGATGGTGAGGTTTATGCCTTTGAGTACGTGAAGCGGCGCGCCGTTGTTGTAGGTTTTGTTGACGTTTTCCAAAACAATCATAATGGTATCTCTTAGTCTGTTGGCAGCTACATAGGGTTGATTAGCGCAAATGTACTCAATTTTCTGAAAGGCAATGCTTGTGTGGGTAATTTTTTGGTTTTTTTGAAAGCAAGAGAAAAGAGTAAAGACAAAAGAATAAAGATGGGAGACTGGAGACAAAAAAGCCTCTGATGTGAATCAGAGGCTTTGAAGTGTTATATCAATTGATATAATATTCTGAATGTTTCTTTTGCAGAGATTATTTTTCTCCCAAGTAAGAAGCGATGCCTTCTTGAGTAGCTACTAATCCTTTTTTGCCTTTGTGCCATCCTGCAGGACAAACTTCGCCGTTTTCTTCGAAAAACTGCAATGCATCAACCATGCGGATTGCTTCGTCGATATTGCGACCCAATGGCATGTCGTTTACCAATTGGTGACGAACAATACCTGCTTTGTCGATCAAGAAAAGACCACGGTATGCTTGTGGATTTCCTTCGAAAACGATGTCGCCATCATCGGTGTAGTTGAAGTCGCCTGCCAACACATCGTATGCACGAGAGATGTTCATGGTAGCGTCTGCGATCAACGGGTATTTCACGCCTTTGATTCCGCCGTCTTTAGGTTCTGTTTGCAACCATTTCCAGTGCGAAAATTGTGAATCGGTAGATACACCAATCACAACGGTGTTGCGCGCTTCAAATTCTGCAATTTGATCTTGAAATGCAATGATTTCTGTAGGGCATACGAATGTGAAATCTGCTGGATAGAAATAGAGAATTACATTTTTTTGACCGATGAACTGATCGAGTGAATAGTTTTCTACGAATTCACCACCATTTACTACTGCTGTTGCTACTACTTGAGGAGCTTTTTTGCCTACTAATACTGACATAGTTTTTGTTTATTTAAAAGATTTAATATTGTGAGTTTTATTTATGACATACAAACAAGCAATCATGCTGTTCGGTTCATTTGCGAAGTGCTAATAAATCTAAAAAAGACCTCACCCCAGCATTTTTCTTAATAGATGGGTTTGTTGAAAAACTTAGCAATATTGTATAGCACTTGCACAATAATCAAGTCTTTCGCTTCCGCGGGACTTACTTTTTTTCACGCAAAGACCTCTCCCCAACCCTCTCCCAA
>JBAXGL010000304.1:0-2977 GCA_037139375.1 Bacteroidales bacterium
AAGGTGGATGAATTTAAACCCACCTTATTTGAAAAATACATGTGAAGTTTACAACCTCAAAAACAGTCACAAATCTAAGGTGTCGAGAAGCGGTGCTGTTTAAATTTAAAACATTACGCGTTTTGAGCAGCAGAAGGTTATGCTGCGCTAAACAGATTTATCAGCTGGAAAGCTGGCTTTTAGCCCCTCCTTAGCGTAAGTCTGTGACTTGTGTCTTTTGTTTAAGCAGTTTATAACTGCTTTAGAAATTGCAAATTTCTTCTTTTGCTTCGCAAATATACAGTTACAGCGGTATAAATATAAGGCACGGTTTCAAGCCGGCGCCAAAGAGATTTACAAGCTAACAAACAGTTAGTCGTGAAGTTTGCAACTTCAAAAAACAGTCACAGATCTAAGATGTCGAGAAGCGGAACTGTTTAAACAAAAGCACAAGTTAGGCTGCGCTAAACATGCACTAGAAGAGAGTTAATTACTTACATCTTTACCTTCTTGAATAAATAATTTAATTAAGTTTTCTCTAAATTGTATATGCTCTTCATAGGTAGGACGATAAGTCCGGCTATAATGATTATAATTTGATTCATCATTACCAACTAAAGAAGGAATTCTAAAAATGAAATATTTTTCTTGATCAACTCCTTTGATTTGTGCAGGTTCCATAAACTCAGTTAAATCTGTATTGTTAAATAATGCCTTGAAATCAATTTTATTATTTGAATCATAATCAATTTTCAAAATTTTATTTGAATCAATTGAATCCTTCTTTAGAATAATTTTAGAAGTTAATTTATTGTTAGAGAAATAACATTTTTCACTTGTATCAACTTTGCCGTCCTTGAATTTAACACTAAACACTGCTGATTTATTTTCATCTTCAGCCATAATATTAAACTCAATCAGATTATTGTCATTCTCGTCAAATTTTATATTGATACCTTTCTTGCCATTTTCTTCGAATTGAGAAAAAACATGATTATCATATAATTCTTTAATTTTAGTTGACGAATACATTGTTTTGAGTTTTATTAATCTTCCATTTTTATGTAAAGAGTAACACTTTATATATTTACTTTTAAAGTCTGGCAGATACTCCAAAATTTTATTCTCACCATCTAATTCTCCTTTTCGGTTTCGTGACTCAACCCTTTCCAATTTTCCAAATTTATCATAAATTTTTCCAGAAATACATTTGTTTTCAGAAACCAACTCTTTACTTGTCAATACTTCTTGTTTCAATATCCCATTTTCGTAATAAACCTTTGATAGTAAATCACCATTTGGATACTCAGTTATCGCCTCTTTAATTTTCGTTTTTTTATAATCATAGTACTCTTTTGTTGTTACTCCAGGAATTGTAAACGTGCTACCGTTATTGCCTTTTCTTCTGTTTTGACCAGAAGCAATGATTACAATTCCGATTAATCCTAATAAAACAATTGTTTTTTTCATGATAGTTTATTTTGATTTACTGCCTACTCATAAGCTTTTCGGCATCCGCTCCCTACTGTGTCTTGGATGTTCGGGTTGTTCCATAGTTGTTGCTTTTTTGACATAAAAAAAGCGTGGGACATTTAACCATATCACACTTCAGAGGTCTTCGACTACCTTGTACAAGTAATAAGTTAAAGCCCACGCCATTTGCGCAGGCGTTTACTAACTTATTCCACTGTACTTTTGAAATTGTCGAAGTTTCTGAAGTAGGAATAAAAGCTAACGCTTTTCTAAATATGTATATCTGCTGTCGCTACAGCAGGGTGTAAACTAAGTTCTTTGCTATTGGTTTACTTTATGAGTTGTTAACTGAGTTGAAATGTATTTTTTCAACTCCTCAAAACTCATATTCTGAGTTTCAATGCTGATTTGGTCGCGTATGTCGCGCATCATTTTTACAGCGTCAAACGATTTTTCTTTTTCTTTAGTCTTCATAATGAATCAAATCTTTAGGACTTCGTATTTCAATCATTGGATAGCCGAAACGATAATTCACAGAATTGTATCCTTTAATTCTGTCAAGGTTCACAATATGTTTAAAATTCCAACTGGCTAACACATCTACTTTATTGATAGCAGCCAAAGCTATATGTCTGCAATCTTCAATGCTTGTTTTTCCAACTACTTTTTCTGCAATATAGGTATCGGCTAGTTGCACTGCCTCATCCGTAAGTTCCAAGCGTTCGAATTTATCGGCAGGATATTGATTTAAGAGTTCTCTAACATTTTTAGGTGCGCCAATTAATTCTAAGTCAAGTAAGTCAGAGATAACAAAAGTAATTTCGTCATTCTCAAAACGCTGGAATAAGTCTCTTGTTGCATCTTTAAACTCTTCGTCAAAATAGCCTCCAATTACCGATGTGTCTATGTAGATTCGCTGTTTCATACTGTTGAATTTATTCTGGTGACAGAAATAATAACGAATGCTGTACTAATATGTAATACCACTGTCGCTACAAAAGGCGAGTTGTCATAATGAACTGCAAATTTATAAAAATACTAGTAAATAGGACATGTTTCTTATTAAATATTTTACTTATTCTAAAAAACTTTTCATTACTCTCTCATTTTTACCACACGCTCTCATATATTCATTCAACAATAAGCCAACCATACACCACATCGGCTGTCAAAGCAGGAGGTCTGTCGCAAAATCAATAGGTCGTTAAATGTATTTGCGGGAAGCATGGTGCGGCTACGATACCATGCTTCCAATTAAGGCAGACGGCATTACGCAATACAAACATATCGTTGCATGTATCAACTGTAAGCATTTCGCCGCATCTACATAGTGTTACCTATAAGCATAGGAAGCGAGTTGCCGTTGCCACATAGTGCTACCATGAGCTGTTGGAAGAGTGTTGCACAAAAGAATACTGAGTTACAAGAAGTGCAGGAGATGATGTGTCGGAAAAGATATTCCGCTGCATGAAGCGAAGGAAGGTAGTATCATAGTTGATTCTACCGTTGCAAGTAGTTCCCGAAA
>JBAXGL010000305.1:0-2916 GCA_037139375.1 Bacteroidales bacterium
ATCCGCAAACAGGGATAACTGTTAATACGCTGGATAAATTCAATGATGTGCAAATCTTCCCAAATCCAGCGAAATCGATTATCAACTTAAAAAGCAATCATGAAATCAAAAGTGTTGAGGTCTGCGATTTGAGTGGAAAACAACTAATGAAAACAATCAATCCCAAAAACAGTGTTGATATTAGTTCAGTTCAGAAAGGAATTTACTTTTTGAAGATTTCATTGAATAATGGTTTGATGGTGAAAAAAATTATCAAAGAATAAACCAATATGCCCGAAAAGCAGTGATTTTTCGCTTGTAAACGAGTATAAGGGAAATGATACCTTTCACATGATTGAGTTAACAAAAAGATTAATAATAACAGATATATAAACACACACAAGAAAGTGAAAAAACGGATATATTATTTCTTATTCTCTCTTTTATTCTTTACATCTGTTCAAGCACAAACTTTACAGCTATTGGATCGTGCTGGTCTGAAACTCCAACTAGAAAATAATGGAAATATCTCTGGTGTAGAACTGAATGGAGCCGCACTTCCATATGGATCAATTGGTGGTTTTTATTCACGAGATCCCAAAACCACCACAAAAGTTCCACTATTAGGAACAGCATCTGCATTAACAGATGGGAAAATTCAACTAAATTTGACTAACTCGCTGAATGACAGTGTGACAGCAGTGTTAACTGAAGGAGCAGGCTACATTGAAGTTACAGGTGAATTGAAAGACCTAACAGGTACTGATCGTGGCTTGTGGCTAGGTTTTAATTTACCTGTGAATACGACTGGCTTTCAATGGGGGCAATCGCTGACCCTTCATCCAGTCATTTCAGCTGCAGCACCTGCCTATACGGTGGGCAATAACTTAGTTCCAATTCCGGTAGTGTGGCAAGCCACAGGTGGAGTTGCATTGGCTATTCCGCCAACAAGCCCTTGTGTGTTCGAGGTTGGTGCCGATGCTGCAGGTCTTCGGATACAGATGGCTTTCGGGCTTTCAAAGGAAACTACAAAATTCCCTTCTAAAGCGAAGTTTTGTTTCCGGATTTATTCCATAGATGGAACGTGGGGTTTCCGCGATGCACTAGCGAAATTCTACGACTGGTATCCCGATTATTATCGCATCGACACAAAAACGATGACAGCATTAGGAAAATACCACGATTGGATTGGGATGAATTATGTGGGTGATACCTATAGAACACTTCATCAAATAGATCCAACCTTCACCGAATACCAGGCTTACACAAAAACAGCTGCACGCTTGCAGAATTTGAAAAATGCCGATACCATCAAAACGAATCAAGGGTTCTTACAAGCTATCGATAACGCCACTACAATAATGCATTACGAGCAATCGGGAGCAAAAAATTCACCTCTATTGATTCTTGGAAAGACTGCCTTGAAAAACTCTATTTGTTACAATCCAAATGGTTCTTTTGGCATTTACTCACAGGAAGCCACAGCAATAGATTTTCCACACAATTGTGATCCAGCTCTTTTTGAAGATAAGAATACTGAAACGTTCGGACAAATGTATCTTCGAAAGAACCAAGACTTAGCGAAAGCTACCAATTCTGGCACTACTGATAAATTTGTAAGCATTCATTGGGATCGCCTAGGGGGTTGGAGCAACTTTCTGAACTACCGCCGCGATCATTTCCCCTATTCAAATTATCCACTGACCTTTGATCAGAATGGTACGCCCTGCATCCAAACCCAGTTTTCGAACTATGCGTTGTTTGATGCTTTTCGCTTATTGCAAAAGCAAGGTGGCTTGTTTCACGAAGCTGCCGGAATGAAGGAATATTCGTGGAGTAAGATGCCTTATAAACCGGCAGGACAGATTACATCTGGAATGTTTTTCCTTGCCTCAGTTGTAGCTGGAGGTTGGCAAGAAGGCAGTCTCAATCCTATTGAACTAGGTGGATTGGATTTTGAACGTATGTTGATTGGACGCAAATCGTATCGCATATCCTCAGGCAATATTATATCGGACAAGACTGTTCCTACTGTAGCCATGGTTAAATCTGCACTGGCAAAAACAACTGCTTATGGTTTTGCCTGTCCATTTCAGTGGCAATACTTTTACCCAAAGGGTCATCAGTTTTACGACTCGATTTATTCGTTATATACCGTACCCGAACAGAAAGCAATTTGGGATCAATATGAAGCACCGAGCATTGCTATCCGCCTCGCCGGTTGGGAACCTGTCACTTATGCAACAACCACTTCAAACCTGGTTCAGCTTCAGCGATTTGGCCGCGGTGATACCGTTTATTTGACAGTATGGGGCCCTAATCCACCTCCTACGGTTGAAATTGAAGTCGATTCTGCCGGTCTAAGCCTCAAAGACAATCCAGCTTTTAGTGAAATGGTGTCAAATACACAAATCTCGGTTACGAAAAGTACTAAAGGTTGGAAATTGTCATTTTCAATGGAAAAAGATATGACCCGCATTATTAAAATCGAAAGAAATGGTTCGCAAACAGGAATAATTGGTAATACGCTCAACAAAGCAAATGCAATAGAGATTTATCCAAAACTCGTCAAAACTGTACTGCATTGGACAAACAACGACAAGATTGATCGTATTAAAATATACACGGTTAGCGGAATGTTAGTCAATCAATCGTACAATACACAGGCTGCGTCTATAGATCTTAGCCAATTAAAACAGGGCTTATATATGTGCCAATTTTACAATAAGAATCAGGTAATTCATACGGAAAAATTTATCAAACAATAAAACACAGATTAAACGAGCACGACAAAACAAACTTTTACACAAAAGACAATGTTTATGTGCGAGTTCCATCTGACAATTAAAATCAAAATTATAAACAGATGAAAAAAATCACAGTATTAATCGCTTTTGCACTTTTAGCAAACATCGCATTTTCTCAAAAAAACAATGA
>JBAXGL010000306.1:0-2906 GCA_037139375.1 Bacteroidales bacterium
TTATTAAATATACATATTCACAATCGCTTCGTAAAGCTCTTGTTTTCCGCTGATTTGTTTTGGTTCGCCATTTGCTTTAGCAAAAGCATAAACGTCTTCGAAAGATAGCTTTCCTTCTTCGAACTCTTTCCCTTTGCCTGAATCGTAAGATGCATAACGCTCAGCAACCAATGTAGGGATTGGAGATTGTTCCAAAATGGCAGCAGCAGCTTCCAAAGCACGTGCCATTACGTCCATTGCACCGATGTGAGCGATAAACAAATCGTTGTTGTCGGTTGAGTTACGACGGATTTTTGCATCGAAGTTCGTGCCACATCCTTGCATTCCATCACCTTTCAACACCACCATCATCGCTTGAGTCAAGTCAAATACATCAACTGGGAATTGGTCTGTATCCCAACCGTTTTGAACGTCACCACGGTTAGCATCGATAGCACCCAACATACCTGCATCGACAGCACATTGCAATTCGTGCTCGAATGTGTGACCAGCCAATGTAGCGTGGTTTACCTCGATGTTCAATTTGAAATCGTTCTCCAAGCCAAATTCTTTCAAGAAGCCGATAACAGTTTCAGCATCCACATCGTATTGGTGTTTCATTGGTTCCATTGGTTTTGGTTCGATTAAGAACACGCCTTTGAATCCTTTTGCACGTGCATAATCGCGTGCCATTTGCAACATAGTACCCATGTGTTGTTTTTCGCGTTTCATATCTGTGTTCAACAACGACATGTAACCTTCGCGACCTCCCCAGAATACATATCCACGACCACCTAACGCGATTGTTGCGTCGATAGCGTTTTTGATTTGAAGCATTGCACGAGCAGCTGCATTGAAATCAGGGTTTGTGCTTGCACCGTTCATGTAGCGTGCTGGTGAAAATACGTTAGCTGTACCCCACATCAATTTGATGCCAGTAGCAGCTTGTTTTTCTTTTGCATAAGCTACAATTGCCTGAAGATTAGCTTCGTATTCTTCGATACTTGCACCTTCGTCAACTAAGTCGATATCGTGGAAACAGTAGTACTCGATGCCCATTTTTTGCATGAATTCGAAACCTGCATCCATTTTGTCTTTAGCTGCCTGAACTGCGTCAGTTGCGCCAACCCATGGGTGAACTTGGGTGCCTGGACCGAATGGATCGCCACCTTCTGCGCACAATGTGTGCCACCATGCCATTGAGAATTTGAACCACTCAGCCATTGTTTTTCCATAAACTACTTTTTCTGGATTGTAGTAGCGGAATGCCATTGGGTTTTTACTTGCTGTTCCTTCGAATTTGATTTTTTCGATTCCTGGGAAATACACTTTTTGTGCCATTTTCTTTTGATTTTTATTAATTAGAATAGTTGATATTTACAATTTAGCCATTTACAACTTACAATTCGAAAGACCTAAAATTCGTCAATTGTAAATTGTTAATGGTCAATCTTTTAAAGTTTGGTTTTCCACAACTGATAAGCCTCTACATAAGCATCTTTGTCGGCGACAGAAGGCTCAATCACCTTCAGTTTTTCGAGAGAAGCGAATGCCTCAACGTTCGATTTGTAGATGCCAACGCCGATACCTGCTCCTTTGGCTGCTCCCACCGACCCGTCTGTGTCATACAATTCGATGGTTGCACCCGTCACACCGGCGAGCGTATCGCGGAAAATGGAGCTCATAAACATATTGGCAAATCCTGCACGAATGATGCGTGTGTCCATGCCCATTGCCTGCATCACTTCCATGCCATAAGCAAACGAGAACACGATACCTTCTTGCGCAGCACGTAGCAAATGTGCTTTGATGTGTTTGTTGAAGTTCACACCATGAATGGAGCAACCCACCTCTTTATTGTTGAGCATTCGCTCAGCCCCGTTGCCAAAAGGTAGAATCGATACGCCGCCCGAACCAATGGCAATTGTATCTGCCAATTGATCAATCTCCTTGTACGAAAGATTTTCAGGAGCCACGTTTTTCTTCATCCACGAGTTGAGAATTCCGGTTCCGTTTACACAAAGCAATATTCCCAAACGATTGGCTTCAGCAGTATGATTGACGTGAGCAAAAGTATTCACACGCGATTGTGGATCGTAGTTCACTTGCCCGTTCACACCATACACCACACCCGATGTGCCTGCCGTTGCCGCTATTTCTCCGGGGTTGAATACGTTGAGCGAAAGTGCATTATTCGGTTGATCACCGGCACGGTAAGTTACCGGAATGCCTTCGGCTAATCCAAGTTCTGCAGCCGTTTTCGCAGTTACTGTTCCTTGAACCGAGAATGTTGGAAGAATCGTAGGGATAATGCTTTTGTCGAATCCGTAGTAGTTGAGCACCTCAGTAGAGACACGGCTATTCTTGAAATCCCACAACATCCCTTCCGAAAGTCCAGATACGGTAGTTGTAATATCGCCCGTCAACTTCATGGCGATATAGTCGCCTGGAAGCATGATTTTGTCGATTTTAGCAAACAATTCAGGTTCGTTTTCTTTCACCCAAGCGAGTTTCGAAGCGGTGAAGTTTCCCGGAGAGTTCAGCAAAGTTGACAAGCATTTCTCCTCACCAATGGCTTTGAAAGCCTTTTCGCCATAAGGCACTGCGCGACTGTCGCACCAGATGATGGATGGACGAAGCACCTGCTGATTTTTGTCGACTAACACCAATCCGTGCATCTGATACGAAATGCCGATGGCTTTGATTTCGTTGCCGTTAGCTCCCGATTGCTTGAGGATTGAATGGATGGAATTCTTCATGTTTTCCCACCACGATTCCGGGTTTTGCTCAGCCCAACCCGATTTTACGGCGATGATTTCCATCTCCACTTTCGGAGAAAAGTCGGAAGCAACACATTTGCCCGATTCAATATTCACTAGCGATGCTTTCACCGAAGAGCTTCCGATGTCTATTCCCAATAAATACAT
>JBAXGL010000307.1:0-2885 GCA_037139375.1 Bacteroidales bacterium
GACTATTTCAGACCATAAGGTCGATCCATCTTTATGTAGCAGTTCGATAGTCAGAGTTTGTGTCTCAACTTTTTCACCAGATAATATTTTGGACCTGACAAAATGAAACATGGCGTTTGTATTCTCCATTGAATTGGGAGCGATTGCTTCAACAAATGTTTGATTAGTCAACTCATCAGGAGTATAACCACGCAATTTTTCGATGGCAGGACTTACATAAGTGTATTTGCCCTCCATATCCATAGTCCAAATTACATCCGTCGAGTTTTCGGCTAAAAGACGGAATTGCTCTTCACTTTTGAATAATCTGTCAGATGCATTTCTTTGTTCAGTAATATCATATAATACAACTAAATGATCTCCGTCGTATGATTCTGAAATCGCTGAAGCACTCACTATAACAACTTTGTCGCTTCCATCTTTACAACGGATGATAACTTCCATGGGTGTAAAAGCTGAATTCGACTCTTTCGATCGATTTAACTCTGCATTCCATTTTTCAATTACCTCATTACGGTATTTTTTATCAGGATATGCATTAGACCACCAGTCAGAAACTTTTGATATGTCATTTAGGGTGTAACCAAATATTTCAATGAAAGATTTGTTGAGATAAGTAATAATTAATTCATTATTGTTCAATGCCATTGGAATTGGTGAGATTTCGATAATAGACCGGAGTCGTTTTTCACTGGCTCGTAGACTATCCTCAGCTATTTTCTGCTCTTGAATATTTCGGGTGACACCCTGGAACTGAACAAATTGTCTGTTTTCGTTGTATGTAGCACTGATTAACATTTCGGTCCAGATAGTCGTGCCATTTTTGCAGATTTGCTCCAATTGGATGTTGACTGGCTCAGGTCTTTCGCCAGATAAAATCAGTTTCGCTTTTGTAGCCAACAACATTGTTGCCTTCGTAATCGAATCTTTAGCAAATATTTCGCTAAACGATTGATTCTTAGTCTCCGAAGCAGTGTATCCTCTTAAATTAAAGACAGAAGGACTAATGTAATCTATTTTACCAGACAAATCCATAGACCAAATCACATCCGTCGCATTTTCGGCCAAGAAACGGTATTTCTCTTCGCTTCCCCTCAATGCATTTATCAAATGGACTTGATCCGTAATATCATTGACCTCTGTATATCTATATGAAATGTTATGAATGATAATATTTTCGGCAGAAAGTAAGACTTGCTTAAGCTCTCCGTTTTTTGTTTTGAGTTCAGCTGGTACATTCGCAAACTTGCCATCTTGTGTTTGGTATTTTTGAATCGCCCTTCGAGTTGCAGTAGAGAATATTCCTAAATCTAATGGATTTTTGCCAATCACTTCCTCTTTTTCATACCCAAATAATGTGCAAAAAGCCTTATTCACTTCCACATAAGTGCCATCTTCAAGAATTGTAAGACCACAGGCTGATGAATTAAGTTGGAAGGCTTTCGAGAATTTCTCTTCCGAAAATTGGAGCTTCGAAATATCCTTTGTAACACCAAACAAAACTGGCATACCGTTCCATTCGCCATGCGTGATTCTTGTTTCAACAGGAATTTGCTCACCTGATTTGGTTATGATTGGAATTGGACAGGCGTCCTTTTTTCCTGACAACATTTCGCTCACAATGCATGCCGCTTCTGCTCTACGATCTTCGGGATGAACCATCATCACCGATTGTCCACGTAGTTCGTCATCAGTGTATCCGAGTCGTTTAGCTACCGTTTCATTATAATGGAGAATATCACCCGTTTGATCGAGAACAAATAAGAAATCGTCAATTGTGTTGAAAAACAATTCGAAGTTCTGTTGTGCTTGTTTTAGGGCATTCTCTGCTAATTTTCGTTCGGTAATGTCTTGGATTGTACCCATCATTTTCAAAGGTCGACCGTTCTCGTCAAATGTTAGATTCCCTATCCCCCATACCCATAAGGTTGCCCCATCGGGTCTGAGTACGCGATACTCTTTATCGAATTTCTTTTTTCCAGTCAATACATATTCATCAAAATAACGGAGCATCTCTTCTCTATTGTCTGGATGAATCAAATTCGCCCACTCTTCAAAGGATTTCTGCTCTGTCTTTTCAATTCCAAATATTTCATCGAGTGTCTCCGACGATTTCCAATAGCCTTCGGTTATCTTAAAGCTGTATGAGCCTATTCTACCTGCTTTTTGCGATTCTGTCAACCAGTAATCACGCTGATGAAGGGCCTTTTCCCACGAACGTTCTTGAGTGATGTCGTGAGCAACTATATGGCGGGCTTTGCGACCCTCAAAATCTATAAAATGTGCAGAGATTTGAACGTAAATAATTTCTCCATTTTTCTTGAGATGACGGAGAATATCACTGTCTATATCCGTATAATTTTCAGGTTTTAGTTTTTCGAGCAAAAGAGGCATATCTTCTGTTGGGCGAATATCTTTAATGGTCATCGAAAGGAATTCCTCTCTAGTGTAACCATAATTGAGAATAGCGGCTTCGTTCACTTCGAGAAAAGCCAAAGATTCAATATCGTAAACCCACATGGGTAGAGGATTTTTATGAAAAAGAACTTCATAAGTCGAACCATTTATACCTGATTTCGAATTAGCAAGATTTTCATTACCAAGTTGTTGCTCGAGTTTGAGCAAGTCTATTTTTCCATCCGCATTGAATATGTCAGGCAATAATTCTTTAAGTCTTTCGACTTGAATCGAAGCATCTGTATTGTCCATAGACTGTGTTTTTCGGATACGATTACTAACTAGAAGTACAATGTATTATCTTTTTACAAATATTGATAAAATTTTTGAGATTATCATCGTTTTTGTTGCAAAAAATTAAAGGATTAATTATTCCAATACGTCATAATATTTTGTTGCAGTAGTTACAATAGTTTATTATTGCTTCA